>JAFAPG010000874.1 GCA_019247235.1 Acidobacteriota bacterium | reverse complement strand
GAGTGCGCGAGACGTGGTGGTTCCGAATGAGCTAATTCGGCCTGGACCGCGTGTTCCACCATGCGGCGCAACTCAGTTTCTAACCGATCGATTTCTGCGGCCGAGCTGGAACGAATATCTACCCGTATGCTCGCCGACTCAGGAATTGAGTTGACCGAAGTGCCTCCCGCAATTACTCCCACATTCACCGTTGTCTTGGGGGAAGAAGGAATGTGGGTGTCTGAAAATCCGTGGATCGCGCGAGCCATGGCCACGATGGGATTAGGAGCCCCAAAGTCGCTCCATGAGTGGCCGCCGGGGCCGCGCATGACAATCTCGAAGCGCCGGCTTCCCAGCGCCTCGGCAATCACTGTATCCGCCCCGGCTCCGTCTAGCACCACACTCGACAGGATTCCCTCTCTCCAGCGCGAAGTTGAGAACACGTAACGCATGCCGCGCAGGTCGCCTTCGCCCTCTTCCCCGACATTGCCGATAAATACCAGCGAAGCGTCGTGGGGCAGCCGGAATTCGCGGCAGGCCATCGCCAGCGCCAGCAAGGCCACGATGCCGGCTGCATTATCAGAAATGCCCGGGCCGCATAACTTACGTCCCTGGCGCCGAATGTCGAGAGGAGTGGCCGCGGGAAAAACCGTGTCCAGATGCGCGCTCAATGAGACCGCCCCTGCCTGAATCCCGGGCCTCATTCCGAGGACATTCCCAATTGCATCTCGGTGTACATCCACAAGGCCCAGAGAGCTAAACTTTTCCGCCAGCCATTCGCTTCGAGCCTGTTCACCAAAAGGAGGCGCGGGAATACGCGCTACCTCCACCTGCCATTGGGTAAAGCGGGACTCCTGATCTCGGAACCATTGAATGGCTTTACGCACTTCGGCCATTGCCGCCAGGGCTGAAATTCCCTGAACCCTCTCCAATACAGATTCTGCGGCCGAAGATTGCGAAGAGGAGCTCATGCATGCTGCCTCACTACAATGTATCAGGAGGTAAGGAGAATAGGATTTCTGGTCGCCGGCTCGCAAGCGGCAGGCTGCCGTCTGCTCCATACGCGAGTTGGTGAACTGAAAACGCGAATGTCGAGTACAGGATTGCAATCAAGACTGTATCTTGAGAATCAGAGGCAGAATCGAGCGGGACTGAGGGAATTAATGAAGTCTTTACAGTCCACTGGTAACCATGCAGTTGGTTAGTAACGCCAAGGGTGTTCTAAACGAATGGTCTTCCCGCGGGAATCGAGAGACCCGTCTAAACGAACCGTCATCCCTTCAAAACCACGGACCGCCGGTTGTGGATCCACATCATAGGTTCTACCTAACAGTGCGTCCTTGAGCAAGTAATGGTCGGCGACCTTCACCACTCGGCCGGTGAAGCTTCGTATTCCACGCGGCGGCGGAAGCGGCAGGTCTCTTCGGTCAGGCTGGTTTGTAGCTTTCTCAACCGTGGCTCCTGCTTCCTGTTTTACATTTTTGTCGGTGGAAAAACCTGAACCATCGGCGTAAGCTGCGCTCGAGCTCCTGCGGTGCACGGCACTCAAAACCAGGACAGCGCCAAGGCACCAAAGAATAAGCACAGCTGCCGGTTTCATAGGAAAGTTCCGCAAAGCAATCCTTCTCGACCGCATTCTAAGCTCCATGGCATTTCCCTTCGCCGCCGATAATTTTAGTTGCACGTTTCCCGCCTCTTCAGGGTGCGGTACTCGCGAAGCGAGATCAATGGTTAAGCTGGTGGCTGGCAAGACTTTAAGATAATCCTGTAGCAGGCAGGGGAGCATCCACTAAGAAATAAATTCGCGCGAGTTGCTCGTTTTGACCGGCACAACAGCTGCTTCGCTCGAGCAGCTAAGGATTCAGCGAAAGGCCGCGCATTGCAGCTCAGCCTGAGTGATTGGTCCGGTCTCATACTAAAGTCTCCGATTTTCTTAGGGATGCAATCGACCAGGACTACGCCAGCCGTTTTCCGCAACTACCAGAGATGTGTCTGATATTGAGAGAACAAGAAGAACAGATATGGCAATACCCGTGCAGCCTCGTAACCCCGCCGGATTGGGCGATATGGTTCTCAGAAGTGAGCTTTGTCTTCTGGCAAGGAGGAAGCAAGGAATGCACGTTCTTTCTTTTGAGAAGCGGTTTTTCGAGATACCACCCACCGATCGCTTTCCGCTGGTTTTTGGAGCGGCCAAAGAGGATAGGAACCAAACGCCGCGCCTGCGCACAAAAGATGAGAATCACTTTGATGAGAAGAGACGACGCAATCGAGTGCTGATCGTCGGTCGTATGCGCGAGCTAGCGCTATACCGGGCGGAAGTACTGCGCCAAGCAGGTTTCGAAGTGCGCACTCCGGAAAACGAGGAAGAAGCCATTGCCATCGTCAAAGGTGGGGATTTCGATGTTGCCGTCTTCAGCTACACACTTCCCAGCGAGACGGTGCAAGAAATGGCCGAGCTCGTCCGAGAACATTGCTCGGACTGCCCTATCGTCGCCATTGCGGAAACCAATCGGGTAGATCGAAGAATCGCGCCCGACGCCATCGCGCTTGCGGCCGATGGGCCGCCAGGACTGCTAGGAGCGCTACGCAGAGTAGTCAAGCAACGCTAAAGCTTAGACACCGGAACCGCCGGCATGGCTGGTCGAGCGGCTTACGCCCAAACAACTCGATAGCGCACGCACATAATCTTAGAGTCCGCGGTCGAGTAGCTGACGACGCTGGGTAGCGGAAATGGGGTGCCCATGAGCAGCCCGTCTCGACAGATATCTTTCGAGGAGCTTTCCCGCGACCCTAGCCTTCGTAGGCGGGTTTTGATTGTTGATGACAACAGCTTCGCCCGCCGCGTCTTATCTCGAATCTTCGAGCGGCAACCCGACTTCGAG
>JAFAPG010000561.1 GCA_019247235.1 Acidobacteriota bacterium | reverse complement strand
CCGGAGTCGCATTCCTAATGAATGCCGCCGGATTTTCCGGGGTGATCCTGTTTTTATATCGCTGGAAACGGCCCAGCCTCGACGGAGCCGACGCCGGCCGAATCAGCGAAGCTTTGCGCAGCGGTCTGCGTTATGTGCGCTCGGCGCCGCTGGTCCATTGCGTTTTGATTCGCACCGCCTCCTTCAGCATCGCAGCCAGTGCACTGCTGGCCCTATTGCCGGTAATCGCGCACCCCTTCGGGGCATCGGGTTATGGCCTGTTATTGGGTTTTTTCGGTGTGGGAGCGCTCGCGGGAGCGGGATTACTTCCTCATCTACGGATGCGGCAAACGGTCGACGGGGTAATCGCCGGAGCAATCATTCTATTCGCTTTAACTACCTTCGCCAGCGGTCGCGCGCAAAGCTTCGCCTGGCTCTCGATCGTGTTGTTTGTCGCGGGCGCGGCATGGATCAGCATCGTGGCTTGTCTCAACGTGGCGGCGCAAACCATGACCCCAAGCTGGATGCGGGCGCGCGCAATTTCCGTGTACCTGCTGGTTTTGCAGGGGGGCATGGCGCTCGGCAGTGCCGGCTGGGGGGCGTTGGCAACGAAACTTGGGGTTGCAGGTACAATGCTGTGTTCCGCGGCGGCTCTGATCGCCGGCCTGGCTGCGGTACATCGATACCGGCTCAGCGTGGCCGAACCGCAACTCACTCCACCGGTGGGCGCGGATTGAAGTTCGAGGCGATAGCTATTCTGGCAACAAAATTTTCATTCGAGGAGAATTTCTTATGGCTTTTACAAAAGCACGGCTCGGGGTTTTTATTCTGTTTTGTTGCTCGGTATCGACATTTGGGCAAATGACATCACCGCCACCGGCCAAGACTCCGGGTGAGGCGCTGAATGTCTCCTTGGGGCTTGTGGAGCAACAGTTTGTTCCCGCTGCTGACGCCATGCCCGCAGACAAATACGACTTCGCCCCCACCAATGGAGAGTTTAAAGGCGTGCGCACCTTCGCACTCGAAGTGAGACACGTGGCCACCGCCAATTACATGTTTGGCTCAATGGTATTGGCCGAAAAGCCTCCCGTCGAACTAGGTGACGAGAATGGGCCAGCGGCGCTTAAGAGCAAAGCCGAGATCATGAAGTTTTTGAACGACTCTTTTGCCTATTTGCACAAGGCGCTGACATCGATTAACGAGAAAAACGAGCTCGAGCAGCTGGACTCGCCATTTGGAATGAAGGCTTCGCGATTAAGCTTCGCTTCGTTCAGCATCGCGCACCCGCTCGATCATTATGGACAAATGGTCGAGTACTTGCGCATGAATGGAATCGTGCCGCCGGCCAGCCGTCCTCAAAATAAGTGACACCCGGGAGCGGTGGAGTTTGGGAGTTCCTGACCAAGGCGATGAGAGCAAGTTGTGATTGCCCCGCGTTGGATTCCTGCCAATAGTTAGATGCGTGGAGCCGGAGAATCCCGGCTGCAATATACAAGAAGGATTGTGTACCATCCGGGAACTCTGGCCTCCACACACTAGGCCGACAAGCTTGGCTATGAAGTGCGCCTGGTGCCACCTAGAACCTGCGCTCGATCGACACTTCCTTACAGCGAGCCTCCCCACCTTGTTCTAATCTCATCAACAGCGAAACCCTCGCGTGAACGTCATCCAAACTTAGGTTTGTGCGAGAAGAACTGCAAGCAGCCCGAAATGAGGAAGACGAAATTCGGAATATTCAGCTCGCTATTAGTGGTAACGGGAGTGATCGGCCTCAGCCTTATGCAGGCAAAAATTTTTGACCACAATGCCGCCGGCGACGGCCGGAAGCATGGGTTCGACAGAATCAAGCACATCATCGTCATCATGCAGGAAAACCGATCCTTTGACACTTATTTCGGAACCTATCCAGGAGCGGACGGAATTCCAATGAGAAACGGAGAACCAATTCCTTGCCTGCCCGATCCGCGGGCCGGCACCTGCGTTAAACCCTTTCACAACCCCAACGACCGCAACCACGGTGGCCCACACGGGGAAAACGCGGCCAAAGCAGATATCAACGGTGGCAAAATGAATGGTTTCCTTGCCGCCGCAGAAGCTGGTAGCAAAAACTGCACCGACCCAAATGCTCCGGGTTGCGCCAGCCCCACACCCCAAGATGTCATGGGTTACCACGACCAGCGGGACATCCCCAACTATTGGACTTACGCCCACAACTTCGTGCTTCAGGATCGCATGTTTGAGCCCAACGCCTCCTGGAGCCTCCCGGAGCACCTTTCCAAGTCTCAGAATGGTCCGCGTTTTGCACAGAGCACGACAATCCCTTCAGTTGCTTCAATGCCCTTGAGGGCCCTGGACTGCCACCCGACTTCGGAATAACTGCCGGAAATAGGCGCCCTGAACCGATCTACGCCTGGACCGACCTGACCTACTTGCTACACAAGAAAGGCGTCAGCTGGGGATATTACGTTCTTCAGGGAACCGAACCAGACTGCCGCGATGATGACGAGGACGACTGCCTGCCGGTTCCTCAGAACGCAAAAACGCCGGGAATCTGGAATCCTCTACCGTTCTTCGTACGGTCAAAGAGGATGGAGAGCTGGATAATATTCAGTCCCTCGACAATTTCTTCAAGCAGGCGGAGGGCAACAACTTACCGGCGGTCTCATGGATCGTGCCCTCCCAGGAAGTTAGCGAACATCCCCCCGCCTTAATCAGCGCGGGACAAACCTACGTCACCCACCTGATCAATGCAGTAATGAAGAGCTCGGAGTGGTCGAGCTCAGCGATTTTCCTCGCCTGGGACGACTGGGGCGGGTTCTATGATCATGTGGTTCCGGCGAAGGTTGACACCAATGGATACGGTCTGCGTGTCCCTGGAATCGTCATTTCCCCGTA
>JAFAPG010000557.1 GCA_019247235.1 Acidobacteriota bacterium | reverse complement strand
TTGCTTGTCGGTTGGTATTGTACGACTCTCGTTTTTCTTGACGGAAAAATATCCCTGACGTTGCCATGCATCGAGGACTGAGACTTCCCACCTTCTACGAATTTCGGGGCATCTTCGCAACTGACGAAAGTAGGTCACAAACATTGCTAATGACTAGTCACCTGACTAGGTATATACTGTGCTCGTACCAAGAACGGTGGAGTTGCTATGGCGAAATGGCAATTGCAGGATGCTAAGGCGCGCTTCAGCGAGCTGATCGATGACACGCTGGAAAAAGGACCGCAAATCGTCACCCGTCGCGGAATTGATACTGCGGTCGTCATTTCGGCCGAAGAGTGGCGCAAACTGAAACATGAAGAGCGCCCCACATGGAAGGATGTGCTGCTTGGGGAAGGGCCGCGTTTCGAGATTCCCCTTCCGGAGCGTGGCACGGGTAGGTGGCGTAGACCAGTGGTGTTCGATTGATTCACTACCTTATTGACACAAACGTGGTCTCCGAGACGCGCAAGCCGAGACCCCATGCGGGCGCGCTCGCGTGGCTTAAGAGTCTGGATGTGGGGCAGGCCTTTTTTTCGGCGGTAACGTTGGGTGAAATTCAGAAAGGCATTGAGCTTACTCGCCAGCAAGACCCTGCGAAAGCCAATGAAATTGAAGCCTGGGCCACCCAACTGGCAAGTATGTCTGAGGTCTTATCCATGGATGCGACCTGCTTCCGCGAATATGCGCGCACAATGCATAGGCGCTCTGATACCGTGCGCGAAGATGCCATGATCGCTGCCACAGCTCGCATCTATGGACTGACGGTAGCTACGCGTAATGAACGAGATTTTCGAAACCTAGGTGTCGCGCTGTTCAATCCGTTCCGGTGATTCGAAAATAAACTCCACTGAGTCGACAGCAATCTCTGCCTTCACGCGGTACGATGACATCAGCACCGATCGGTAGATCTCCAGAGGAATTTACGGACAGGCAGTGCGACGGGGAAGAGGTTGGTGCCGAGGGGTTCTACCCGAGGTCGACCGGCTCTACTTTGAGCCGGAATACCCGGAATTTCGGAATTTGCACCCAGGACGATGTGGAGCCTGTCGAACGCGTTCACCGGCGAATTAAGAGCTGGATCGGATCCCGTAACACAAAGCGACAGGCAAGCTGGCTGGCTTTCCGCAGTCGCATCTGTGGTGCTAGCGCTTTATAGGCTGCTTGGGCCCAGTCGTTTTCAACAGAGCACCAACGCGCGAGATTCCGTGCTCTGTTGACCCCTACTTCAGGCGTCGAATGTTACGAATGGTTCACAATGATGGTGGCTTAGTCACAAGCAGAATGGCCGATGGATTCGCTAGCCCACCGGATCCAACACGACGACGGGAATTTCGCGTTCAGTCTTCTTCTGGTAATCAGCATAGGGCGGCCAGAACTTTAACGCCTCTTTCCACAGCCGCGCGCGCTCTGCGCCGATTGCCGTTCGAGCTCGTACTTTTAGCTTCTTCGTCCCAACCTGGATCTCGACATCAGGATTGACCAGAACATTTCGATACCAGCCCGGGTGCTCTGGCGCCCCCCCTTTCGACGCAACGATAATATAGCCATTTCCGGTCTTGCCATAGAACAGGGGAAATATGAATTTCTCGCCAGATTTCCTACCCGTAGTGGTAAGTAGCAGGGAAGGGACCGTCATCTCCGTGTATCCTGGCGGAGTCACGGTATACAAGTGCCCTTCAGTACCGCCGCTTGAGATGTAACGATCGGCGTGGTCGGTCATCCATGGAGAAAGATTCGGGGCGAGCTTCGCGTCTGCCATGGTCGGATCTCCTTTTGGGTCTGCTCGAGTGTAACAAATGGGCCGACGCTAGCCCCGCCCGCCAGCAAAACAACAATTAGTCTTTTCCAATGTTGCCCGGAGGCGCCACACTGCGATCCTCGGTGGACATGCTGGATATGTGTATTGACAGTCCCGATTGTCAACGGGCTGTTCTTCAAGATGGTCGAGTCGGGTGTCGCGAACGCCTGAAACCAGCCCCAGACTTTTACCTCCGCCGTCGCCGCGATAGAGCTTTCAAAATCGAGAATGTGGTCCTTAGGTGCGATTACGAACGTGTCTGCCATCAGAGACCTTTCTAATGTTCTGCGGAACCTTAGCCGCGATGACCTTCGTACAGCACCGAATAAGCGGTGAGACATGCTATACCCATCAGTCACTTACGAGAACTAAGACCCCATGGTCCCATATCTCGTAAGGGTTATCCTGAGTGAATTCCCTCACATTGTGTTGTAGAATATTTCAGTGAAGTTTCGTGTCCACCTTCGAGAAAATGGGGGAATCGCAGGTCTAGAAAGAACTTTAGACCTCGAAGGTACAACACTGCGTGTCCTTGATCGGGGCAAGGTGCGAATTGAGAAGGTTTTACCTGCAACGGTCATAGAGGACGTAGTCAATCGTGCAGAGGCTCTCGCTCATGCCGAGCCGAAACGAAATTACGGCAGTGCTGGCTACATGTCTGACCCTTTAACGACCGAACTTGAGATTGTCACAGATTCGAAGGATCTGGAGGTTGAGGTTGTCTCAGATCCTCAGGATCCAGCTCCACCTCAATTCTGGCAATTCGTTAAAGGCCTCCATCTACTCACTAGGTAATCTCAGCGCTGTCGCGCTTTAAAAGCAGCCCGAATCCTATCTTCATGTGTTCCGCCCTTGCCACCTGGGCCGGGAAACAGGGCTCGATCTGCCTGGACCAGCGCCTCAAGACCTTGCAGAATGGTTTTCCACGGTCCTAGAAACGTCAGGCTTTGAAGGACGATAAGATCGGCGCCGGTCTGCCCTATCGTGGGCTCGTTTCGAAGGTCCCACAGGAAACCAGCCCAGACTGTACCTACAGCGTGTTCTTCCCCGACAAAGCCACTGGGAAACTTGGAGGTATTCGCACAAGTACGCGCGTAGGCGGGCATAAAATCGTCTCCAATGACGGGATTGCCAAGGATTGTCGCTGCAAGGTAATCGCTGTAACCTTCGCTCATGGCCCGTGACTGATCGTTCTTCCTGGCGCGACCCAGATGGCAGATGGTGTCCGATATGGCATGTCCGAACTCGTGCAGAACAATGTCTAGGGACCGAGATGAATAGGTGGCGCCGTCGGATGAATCGCCGAAATAGAGTTGGCCAGTATTCGGCGAGTAGAAGGCGTTATCGAGGGCCCCACCATAGTGAACTGTACCGTTCATGGGATTGAAACCAGCGGCTGCAAAAAACCGGTTCAGGAAGTTCTTTCCAATTCCGGCGCCTTGATCGCGACAAAACTCGAGAAAATAATAGAGCTGTGGCTCGTCAAACTCTTCGTCAGTTGGCGGAAAATCGAATGCTCCCTTTTGGCCTTGCGTCTGCGTTTGATTGGGTCCCCAGATTGTGGTTCTGGAACCGCTCAGGACATTGGGAGATCCTAACGCATTGAGTGTGAGGGCTTCGAGCTCAGGTGTGCGCGTGGGATTGATCTGGTAGCCTTTCGTAGTGGCGCTGGCGGCACTCGCCACATTGAACAATGCAAGCAGTTCACCTCCGAAGCTTACAAATCCGTACCAGTCCCCAAATGGATCGAAGCAGGTTGCCTTGACATGGAAGCACGGAGAAAGCTCATTTTCGATGGGAAGCCAAGTCTCCTCACAACTGCACTTCAACTTGGAAACATCGGTTTCTAACTCTTGAGCAACGACGCTTGCCGCTTCCTTGGCTTTGATTTTCTTCGGTTCGGGTCGAGGCTCGATGGATGCGGGTGCCAGATTACCCGTCACTGCATACGCTACCTTATTCTCATTTCTGTGCAGGGCGAGGCTGGTTCCATAAATGGGCCTTTCCCGGACAAATTGTTGCGCGATGGCATAGCTGCCGGCGGGAGCTGGAGCCATTGACTTCACCTGCAAGTCGCCGACTAGCAGGCTGCGGAAAAAACGTTGTTTACGGCTTT
>JAFAPG010000541.1 GCA_019247235.1 Acidobacteriota bacterium | reverse complement strand
TGACCTATTTATCGATCTTGACGCCAAGGAAGAGCAACTCGACTTTCCCGTACTCTATACCAACGCCAAGGCGGGAACAGCTTCGGTCGACCAGTCGGGACGGGCAGACAACCTTGAGCCTTTGTTTGAAGCCATTGTACGAACCATCCCAAGCCCCCGTGGGGAGGCTGCGGGGAGCTTGCAAATTCTCGTAGCAAACCTGGATTACAGTGACTATCTGGGCAGGCTGGCCGTAGCCCGGGTATTCAACGGTACCCTTCGTACCGGCGACGAGGTCGGCATTGCAAAACTCGACGGCTCGGTCGAAAGAACACGGATAACGAAATTATTTTCCTTCTCCGGTCTGAAACGCCTCGACATCAATCAGACCGACCTGGGCGACATTGTGGCGGTGGCGGGAGTTGCCGGCATTACCATCGGCGAAACCATTACCGATGCGGAAAATCCCTCTCCCTTGCCCCCTATCACGATCGATGAGCCTACCATCGCTATGCAGTTTACCGTCAATACCTCTCCCTTCGCCGGCCGCGAGGGCACCTATGTGACCTCACGTAATCTCCGCGAGCGGCTAGACAAAGAACTGCTCACCAATGTGTCGGTGCAGGTTGAGGAGGGAGGAAGCACGGATTCGTTTAAGGTGTTGGGCCGAGGGGAGCTGCAACTCTCAATTTTGCTCGAAATGATGCGCCGCGAAGGCTACGAATTAATGGTCGGCAAGCCGGAGATTGTCACCAAACGTATCGATGGAAAACTAATGGAGCCTGTCGAGCGGCTCACCATTGACATCCCGGAGGAATTTGTCGGGGTGGTGATGGAGCAATTGGGGCGTCGCCGAGGGGAGATGATCAATATGCACAATCACGGGTATGGCCGCGTGCGCATTGAATTCAGCGTGCCCAGCCGGGGTTTGATCGGCCTACGAAGTGAATTGCTCACCGATACGCGAGGCACGATTGTAATGAACTCGCTGTTTGCCGGCTACCGAGAGTGGCAGGGCGAGATTCCCCATCGATTGACGGGTGCTCTGGTCGCCGACCGAGCGGGAGTATCGACGGCATACTCTTTGTGGAATCTCCAAGAACGCGGTGAAATGTTCGTTGGTCCGGGAGTCGAAGTTTACGAGGGTATGATCATCGGCGAGAATGCCAAGGATAATGATCTCGATGTAAACGTAGTGCGGGAAAAAAAACTAACCAACATGCGAGCCTCTACCGCAGATGAAGCCATACGGCTGGTTCCATTCCGTCAGATGAACCTGGAGCAAGCCATTGAGTTCATCGCGGAGGATGAATTCGTCGAGGTAACGCCGAGGTCGCTGCGTCTACGAAAGAAAGTGCTGCCAGCAAACAAACGAAAAAAAGGCGCTCTGATGGCGATTGCCGAGGAAAGCCGAGAGGCGCCATAGCTTGCGGGGCAGAATGGAACGCAACGACGGGGCGAGCTTCTTGGGGGAGCTTTCGAATCTTACGCAATAATTTTACATAATACTCATTATCGGACGTTATTAAATTCCTGATTTACTCCCGGTTTTTGACCGTAAATGCCAATGCGTCGGCCGTATCGCCTGGCGAGAGGTCATAGGGGTGTTCTTATCTATCGTTCCTTTCCTCAGCAGGCATGGGCAGGGGCTTCTCAATTGTTTTGCGCGGTAACATTTGCTCTCGCATCGCCGCGTTGTAGACAAAGTCAGCCATAATCACAGCCGCCTGCCGTAGATCGTCGGATTGCAGGCGATCATACACGTCCATGTTGGAATGATGGGTACGGGACATGTACTCGATGGGATCTTGAATGAACTGGAAAGCTGGGATGCCGACGGCGTCAAAGGAGAGGTGATCGGTACCTCCGGTGTTGCGCATGGTTAACGTCGTCATACCCAGATCGCGAAAGGGCTGGATCCAGGCGTCAAAGATGGGCCAAACGGCGGCATTCTCCTGGAGGTAGACGCCGCGAATTTTTCCCGTACCATTGTCCAAATTGAAATAAACAGAAACCTTCTCCTGTTCCGGTTTGAGCGTTACTGGCCCAGCTTCCCGGCGGAGCAAAGTGGGCATACCTTTCATCTCTGGCTCATTCATGGAGGGACGGAATCCGAAATGCTGCTGCACGTAATTCTGGGAGCCGAGCAGACCTTGTTCTTCCCCGCTCCATAGCACCAGGCGAATAGTGCGGCGGGGGCGAATATCGAGTGCTTTCAAGATCCGCACCGCCTCTATGCTGACCACTGATCCCGCACCATTGTCGGTCGCCCCGGTACCGGAATGCCACGAATCCAGGTGGGCACCAAGCATCACGAACTCGTTCTTTTTGTCAGTACCTGGTATTTCCGCCACCACGTTGTATTGCATGGGGTCGTCGTCGCGAAACTTATTTTGAACGTTGAGTTCAACACTGACATCCCGATTGGCCTCGAGGAGCCGGGCAATGCGATTCCATTGTTCTAGGTCCAGGCTGATCGCCGGGACGGTTGCGGTCTCGCCGATCTTGAAAGATCCACCGGACTGAACAAACACCGTGCCTCCACCGTAAGCGCCGTAACCGTGATCTATCACTGCCAACACTTTTTCCTCGGCCCAAAACTTATTAAGCTCCCTCTGGAAGCGTTGGCGCTTGAGGAATTCTTTGTAGCTCGAAGGAGGTTTCTCACTGGGAACTTGATAATCGCCGATGGCGTCTAGCTGCTTCTCCGATAAACGCTCAAACGGAGCCTCCTGAATCGTCCTTGCCTCCTGATCAGGACCAAACAGTGCAATTTTGCCGGCTAGCTTTCCTCTATACTTTTCAAAATCTTTTGTTTCTTCAATTTTGACTCGTATAGGTTTGCCTTCAACGACGCCGCTCGTGCCAGGCGTCCAGGCCTTGGCATAGGCAATGAGCGGTGTGACGTCGGGCCCAACGATGCGCAGATTTATATATTCGTTCTCCCAGCCCCGCCCGAAGGGCCCCCAGGCTTCAAGATGGCAGTCAGCCAAGCCAAAGGAGGCCAGCTGGTTGCGTGCCCATTCCTCGGCCCTCTTCATATTGGACGAGCCCGTCAGCCGGGCTCCGATACCGTCGGTAAGAGCGGTGGCCAGCTTCATGACTTGAGAATTGCGGAAACCTTCATAGCGGATACGCGTAACCATGTCCAGATCAACTTTTTCCTCCGCCTGAACAGGAACCGACAACGGCAGCAGAAAAAGTGCGACTGCACAGTAAAGGATTCGAAGTTTACACATGTTTTAGCTCCGGACAGATTGGTAAAAACCACGCATCATAGCATGCAGTCGGCCGGCTTCTCGGCGCCAAGAAAATCGAGTCTGTGCCGAGCCGACTACTGTCTGGTTGTGAGGACGGCGAATGAGTGGGGCAATACAGGACGTCGGGAACAGACAACGGGTATCCTGGTGTGCCGGTCTTCTGACGCTGCTGTGTTTCCGTAACCTCTTCCAAGTGTCTGAAGCTTAACGATCCTTCCCACCCCTGAGCTAATATCTCGACTCTGGTACTCTCACATCAGCCGATGTCTTCCCAGCAACAAACCCTGCTCCTCACCCCACACGGTCGACTTCAGCTGATAGAAAACGACGATGGAGTTCCTCTTCAAACCGCAGTCGCATAGCGGCTGCGGAAAACGTTCGCCGCCGGTTCGGGGCACGGACTTTTGCAGCTG
>JAFAPG010000516.1 GCA_019247235.1 Acidobacteriota bacterium | reverse complement strand
TATTGAGATAGGCTCCATTGGTCGCCACCCCATCTAGTAGGATCTGGCTTTGTCCGGCCTGGCCGCCGCCGATTTGGAAATCGCCGAGAGCAAAGGGATTGGCGCCAACCGGATTCCCACCGGAATAGTTGCCTCCCGATGGCTGCCCTTGCGGGACTACCCCGGGGACCAGCGCCACCAGGGCAAGAGGATTGCGACCATTCAAGGGCATCTCAGTTACGGTACGAGACTCGACCACTTGCCCGAGCGACTGGGTCTCAGGCTGTAGCAGCGGAGCCTCAGAGGTGACCTCGACGGTCTCTGACTGAGCTCCCACGGGAAGTGCAATATCCACTCGAATTCCACTCTCAATATCAACCGCGATAGGTTCGCGCACAAACTTCTTGAACCCACTCTTTTCCGCGTCCAGACGATAACGCCCAGGCAAGATATTGACGAGCGTGTACTCACCGGAGGCACCAGACTGTACCGTATGCTTTTCCGAGGTGCCAAGGTTCGTCAGGGTCACGGTTGCGTCCGCAATGGCGGCGCCGCTGGCATCGGTCACATTGCCGGCGACCGTTCCATAGACGTTCTGGCAGCGAAGTTTTGGCGAGAGTGCCAACAGAAACACCAGGATGGTGAAAAGAACAAACTGATATTTATAAGAATGACGCATGGTCGGCTCCTGATCTCGAGGTCGCCTAAAATCAACCGGCGGCCTACATCACGTATTCACGATTCATTGGTTCAATACTTCGTCATCGAGAATCTTTGGGACCGCCGTCCCGAAGACAGACAAGTGGATCAGTCAGACTAGGACAGCGCAGGAACGCTTACAACGGAATACACGGTAATACACACGTTTAAGTGGCTGATTTGAAACGAGGTTCTTCTTGCTTGACTGTTGACCTCGAGTGGAGCTAAAACTCCCGTTGCTTTCAGGATTGCTATATGAGTGCGATCGCCCAGCCTGACCTGCCCCGGCCTAACGAGAAGGAAATTCGACGTCAACTCGATCATCTGCTTGCCAGTTCCGTCTTTCGCGGGAGTAAACGCTGCCAAGATTTCACCAACTACGTTTGCAACCGTGCGCTTGAAGGCGCGGCGGAAACTCTGAAGGAACGTACGATTGCCATCGAAGTCTTCGGACGGCGAAGGCACGAAGAGGTCGGCGGAGACAACATTGTGCGAGTAGGCGCTCGCGAGGTTCGACGCCGACTTGCCCTTTATTATTCGGGCGAAGGCGTGGATGATTCGATTCGCATCGATCTGCCCACCGGCTCTTACGTTCCAGTCTTCCACTATCGTGCGGAAGCATCCCCATCCACAGGGTTTCAGGTTCGCGCCCACAGGAATGGGTGGAAGTCGGTCAGCTCTGCGGCAAATCCGGTCCTGCCCGCGAAGCCTTGGCGACGAGCTGTTTTCGTGCTTGCTCTGCTGCCCCTGGTTGCTGCCGCCAGCGGATTCGCGTGGTGGAGATCTTCGCGGCATCCTACGACCCGGTTCGAGGCCTTTTGGAAACCGGTGGCTGATTTCCCAACCGCTCCCTTGCTGGTCATGTCCCATCCCATCGTCTACCAGCCGTCCTCTCGAGTTCTGTTAAAGGATGAGGAGCAAAACGGCAGGCCCAGTCTCCCGATCCAACGCCCCATTCATCTGCCACCGCGATCGATCGATGGGTCAGACTTTGTGCCTGTGTTTAATCAATACGTAGGCCTGGGGGACGCCATTGCTGCTCTTCGCCTGTACTCGTTGTTTTCTCACGGCTCTCGTAGTGCACGGCTGCAGTTAGCCGATCGGGTGGAATTTAGCGACTTGTATGGTTCAAGTGCCATTCTGATCGGCGGTTCATTCACCAACCGCTGGACTGCAGAAATGACCAAGAACATGCGCTATAAGTTTGCTTTCGAAGGGCAATCGAAACCCTGGATCGTCGACTCTGAGACCGGGCAGCAATGGGGACTCTCATCCATCACCGACGATCGCCGCACTTCTGAAGATTACATGCTGATCTGTCGCATTCCTCACGCCCAGACGGGTGCGTTCATGCTAATTATTGCTGGCCTGACGGTTTATGGAACCGAGGCCGCCGGCCGTATCGTTTCCGACGCCAAATTGCTCGAGCCGCTTTTGGGATCTTTGCCTACCGATTGGTCCAGGCACAATCTCGAGATGGTGATGAAAGTTGAAGTGGTCAGCGATGGGCCTACCCTGCCATCGCTCGCTGCCGCCTATCAGTGGTAACGATTGGCAGTCTGCCGGTCACGGCGGAGCGGCGACCAGCAGACGTGGACTCCTAAGTAGCCCCGAAGGCAAGGGCTTAAGGTCCTCGGTATCTTGGGGAATAAATCGTTGTCCGTAACGACTATCGAGCAAGCGGTAGTCAGGTAGGGCCTGACGGGCGAGCCGATTGATGGCCGTATTGTAGACATCGATTCTCAAACGGTGTAAGCCTCGGCTGAGCCCATTCAGTTCGAGGGTGTAGGGTGGCTTCCAAATCGAACCCAACAGGTGGTCATCGATAAAGATCTGACAGGCTTCGCGGATAGGGCTTTCCAGGCCAGCCACGAAGCGCCCATGCCGATCACGCGCTTCAGTCTCATGGACGCCGCCAAAATCGAGATAGGCTTTCGCTTGTTCCTGAGCCAGAAAAAACTCTTTTTCGTAGATAACCTGACCGGAATAGAAACGCGTTTCGGGATCGTCGGACCATGAACGCAGATCCGACACGGAGACGGTTCTACCGAGCCCCGGAAAGGTGACCCTCCAATCGTGTTCGAGATCCACGGTTGAGAGCGGCCGAAAGGTCGATTGTTCATGATTTGGAGCTGGCGTTGATTGCTGGTTGCTGACGACCAGAACCGCCGACTCGTAAGGCTCCAGTTCCACCTGGATGGCAGCATTCCGTGGCGCGGCTCGTGATTTAGAGGTGAACACGTCCCACCACCGCGCCGATTGTGGCTGGCGTCTCAATCGCGCAGAGGTCGAGAGGTGTCGATTGCTTGTATTCACAAAGAAATAAACGTCGGCAAAGGAAAGCTTGCGGTGAACAAAACCAAGGGCCGAACTCTGGGGCGAGACGGAAATGTCGGGCAAGAAATGTTGCTTCAAGATCGCATCCAGTTGGCGATCGTCGGCAACGAATAAAGCAT
>JAFAPG010000488.1 GCA_019247235.1 Acidobacteriota bacterium | reverse complement strand
CGCTATGGCCGTGCGAGTAATCTTATTGACTGCGGCTGCCGAGAAGAGCCAAATCGTCGAGGCCTTACAACTGGGAGCGCGGGGCATCGTGTTGAAAGATTCTGCCACGCAGATTCTCCTGCGCAGCATTCGTGCGGTAATGAACGGGGAATACTGGGTCGGCAGGGAGAGCGTTTCTGACCTGGTGCAGTATCTCCGCAATCTGATGGAATCGACTGCCCCGTCCCGCCAGTCACGCTATGGCTTGACGCCGCGAGAGCTGCAAATCGTTTCTGCCGTGGTCGCAGGTTACGCCAATCGCGAGATTGCCGAGCACTTTAAGATCAGCGAGGACACGGTGAAGCATCACCTCAGCAACATATTCGATAAGCTCGGCGTCTCCACCCGTTTGGAGCTGGCACTATTCGCCGTGAATCAGTCGCTCCCGTTTCAGTCCATTGTCTGACCGCCATGTCGGGGGCCAATCTGCTCACAATCTACGAACCGCTTTGCCAGGCGGCTTGAAAGTTTCGGCTCTTTAACAATGAACGATGTTTGGGTTTTCGATGCCGCGAGTGGCATTGCGGGTATCGACAACTAGCTGAGACTCGCGAACGATTCTTTCAAAGTCGTAATCGGAGTGGTCGGTGACAATCAAGACGCAATCGTACTGATTGAAATTGTCAAGCGGCGCGCACTTCATCTGTAGATCGTATTTTCGACCGCGCCCCACTTCGGGGAAATAAGGATCGTGATAGCTGACTTTCGCTCCCTCACGTTGCAATAGCTCAATGATGGTCAGAGCCGGCGATTCGCGAAGATCGTCGATATCTTTCTTGTAGGCAACTCCTAACACTAGAACCTTGGCGCCGTTGAGAGCTTTTTGTCGCTGGTTGAGGGCGCGACTCACCGAGTCGAGCACGTGGTAAGGCATGCAGGTGTTGATTTCTCCCGCGAGTTCGATAAAGCGGGTACGAAAATCATACTCTTTGGCTTTCCAGGAAAGATAAAAAGGATCTACCGGAATACAGTGGCCGCCAAGACCCGGTCCAGGATAGAACGGCTGGAAGCCGAACGGCTTGGTCGAGGCTGCCTGTATTACCTCCCAGATGTCGATACCCATTCTGAGGCACAGCATCTTGAGCTCATTCACCAGCGCGATGTTCACGCAACGATAGATATTTTCGAGCAGCTTGGTCATCTCCGCCGCAGCTGGAGAGGAGACCGGAACGGTTCGGTTAAATATCGATCCGTATAGCGCCGCCGCCAGCTCTGAGGCTTGAGCATCAAGTCCGCCAACCACTTTGGGAATGTCTCGCCGCGCGACGGTCTGATTTCCTGGGTCTTCCCGCTCCGGGGAAAAGGCGACAAAGAAGGAGTTGCCATTTTCTCCGCCGCGGCAGGCCTTGAGTTGGTGCTTGTTGCCTTTTTCAAGGATGGGAATCAGGACCTCTTCGGTAGTTCCAGGATAGGTGGTGCTCTCGAGAATTATCAGGTGCCCGGCGCGCAGATAGGGTGCGATTGACTCGGCGGTTCCCGTGATATAGCTCAGGTCGGGCTCGTGATACTCGTTTAAAGGAGTGGGCACACAGATAATGATGGCGTCCATCTCCACCAAATGCGAGTAGTCGCTGGTGGCCACGAAGCCTTGTTTCCGCGCACGCTCGATTTCAACATCGGTAATGCGGAAGATGTAGGAACCACCCTGGTTGAGAGTGTTGACCTTGCGCTTGTCGATGTCGAAGCCGGTGACGGGGAAATCCCGTTCACTGTAAAGAAGGGCTAAGGGAAGGCCAACGTATCCTAAACCGATGACAGCAACACGCGCTTCCCGTTGTTGGATCTTGGATTTCAGCTCGGAAAAGTGGGTGGCAGACACAGACTGGAGGCTCATAAAGGTGCCAAGTTGACGGATTATACCATGCCCCCAACTGTCGCCCCACCTAGCGTGAAGCTACCCAAAACAATACTTTGGTTACATTCCTGAATTACCAGACGAATCAAAGCGCTCGCCCGAACCGATCAAAACCCCTGTTGCTTCAGGTGTTTCAGGCTCAGTGAGCCTGGCGTCCTCTGCGCGTTCATCATCTTTTCGATATATTTGGCGAGGACATCCACTTCTAGGTTAACGGCGTCGCCCGCTTGCAGTGAGCCGAGATTGGTTGCCGCTGCAGTGTGCGGAATGATGGCTACGTTCACCCGGGTGCCCAAAATGGCGGCAACGGTCAGGCTGATCCCCTCAATCGCCAGCGAGCCCTTGGCAACAATGTAGGGTGTGAGGTCGCGGGGAACGACGACTGAAAGCAT
>JAFAPG010000418.1 GCA_019247235.1 Acidobacteriota bacterium | reverse complement strand
CTGCTTTCTAACAATTGGCTGGATCTAAATAGTACTGTCGCTCAGCCTACCAACCCAACCAACCGAGTTGCGACCAACACCTATTACCGAGTGGCCGTCGCTGGCGGGAAAAACATCAATCTGCCTATCCCGAACTGGGCTGGCGGTAACGATTATCCTTATGCGACGGATGGGGGTCTCGGTAACTTCCTGCGTTTCTTGGAGGACTGGACGGGTAAAAAGTTGAACTACCAGGGATCGCTGGTGAGTCTCTACTACTCTACTTATGCCACTGGGCCGTTCAAGTGTTGCACCTATTCCGTGTATACACCTCCTATTCGAAACTATGTCTTTGACTCCGATTTTGCCGTTCCCCAGGGCCTGCCGCCCGGCACACCCATGTTTAGGGACATCGACGCCCTGAGTTATCGTCAGTCCTTCAACTCACGGACTTATTAATCGCTAGCTCTTTCAACACGGACCGTCGCTTTCATGCGGCGGTTCCGTGTGTCGCAAAGAGGTATGTCCCTGATCTATTCACGGCCGCTCGAGCTTGGACTCAATGTGAGCTGGTGTGAACAGAAAACCAGGATCGTGAGTCTCTCACGCTAGCTTCAACCCTCTTATTCACCACTCATTAGCCAGCAGTGCGGGAAAAGTTGGGAGTCACGGCGGAGAACTCGAGGTACAGTTCTGCCGGATTCCCATTTCAGGTAATTTTTCCCCAAAATCGGGCAGTTTCGCCGTACGGTAACGCCGTTTCATGCTTAGGGGGTCCGCTGGATTCTCTCCATCATAGATGACACTTTAAAGTTGTTGTGGAATAGAAATTGGAGGCGAGAAACGGCTATGAAAACCAGAGCAACGCTAGTTTCCATGTTGCTGCTGTCGGCGAGTTGGCTTGTAGCTCAAGGCACAACACCTGATAGCACATCGCCTTCCGGCCAGGCACCTGCGCAATCCCAAACCAGCCCTGCCGGATCGAATCCGCAAACAACAACTCCGAATATGACGCAGCCCACGAAACCGGAGATGAACGCGCCCAGCACAAATACACCCGCTGCGGGAACGCCAGCGCAGACTTCTCCAACCCAGACGCCACCAACCCAAGCTGCTCCGGCCACCGGTTCTCCAGCGGCGAGCGGTAACGCTTTGACGGGTTGTCTTTCGGGATCTCCGATCAGTGGCAACTTCGTTCTCAGCGACAAGTCGGGAAATACCTACAAGCTAACGGGCAATTTGGACGCTCTGCGCACGCTGGTAGGCAATGAAGTGCAGGTCAACGGGCAAGAGGGGATGGCGACGAGCGCCGCGAACTCCACGGTTGGCGGGGCAAACGCTAGCGGCGACACGGCCACTGCGAGTGCATCGGCGAAAGGTGCAAACTCAGCGGGAGCAAGCGCTCGGATGAGCTCTGGTGCGGGTACAACTCCGAACACAGCCGGCACGAAAGAGTTTAATGTGACCAGCGCGACCAAGGTCGCAGACCAGTGCACAAGCAGTTCTACTCCGGCCCCGGGGCCAACGGCGCGCAACGCAGCGGGAGTGATGGTTGCTTGGGCTCAAACCGGTACCGCTGGCGGCGCGACGGGGAGCTCTGCAGGTGCGTCGTCTGGTCGGGGGGCAGCGCCAGGACAGTCTGCCCCGAGCACTACGACTCCTGGTTCGACGGCAACGCCGGGAACAGCGCAGCCAGGTACATCAAATCCGGGCACCGCTAGTCCGACTCCGAGTACAGCAACGCCCACCCCGGGTACGGCAACGCCCGCTCCTGGGACGGCAACGCCTGCTCCGGGTGCGGCTACACCGACGCCCGAGACGGCCAGCCCTCAACCCAATCCTTCGACTCCAACTCCGCAGACGACACCCACCAGTCCGACCCCGGAGACGAGTCCTTCGAGCCCCACACCGCAGACAACTCCAGCGAATCCTGGAAACACAACTCCGGGAAGCACTCCTCCGGCTGGGGGTACATCGAATCCAGCTCCAGGAACTACGAATCCACCGAACACCACGCCTCCAACCACGCCGCAGAACACAAGTCCTGGGACTACACCTCCACCAAGCGCGTAGAAAAACAGTATTTCGGAACGCCTAAGGCCTGCCAATATGGCGGGCCTTACTTTGGTGACCGAGCATGTTCGACAGCTTGAAGTGTGAAAGTCGTGTGACACCCTGATCGAGGCGAAGTCGTGGCGAAGTGCAACGGCGTCTTCGCGAGGGGAGGTCGGAAGCAAGCGTGGAGCAAACGCGCGAGCCCATGAACAAAAAGCGGATGTCAGGCCCCGGTGTTGGGCGAGGGGACAATGACGAAACCCATACCCATCAAGAGCACTGGTGGTGAATCGATGGAAGCACTGAAAGCGAGGAAAGGTTCGATTCGCCGAACTGAGTAACGAGGCATGGGTCTGGCCCTGCCGCCCAAACCTCCGGGCAGACCCCGTGGCCCTGAGAGTAGCGAACTCTCCGCCCTCAGCATCGCATTGCCCAGTGCCTACTCGACTCGCTCGGGATTTCGCGATTAGTTATCGCTGTCTAGCTTAATCCGCCGAACCGCCGTATACGGGCCGGTACGAACGGTGGTATGACAGGCATGCAGGCGACTGCGTACCCGTGTCGATTCGGTGGCAGTGATTCATGGCAAAAACGGTCAGCAAGTCGACGCTGCACGCCTCGCAGCTCCAAACAATCCACGCCCATGTGAGATAATTTTTTTGCTGAGGCAAATTATGGCGGAACACACAGTCTTTTGCATTAAGCTGCAGCGGGAAATGCCAGGTTTATAAGAACCACCATTCGATACGGAACTGGGGCACAAGATTTACCAGAACGTGTCGCAGCAAGCCTGGAACCAGTGGACCGAATTCTGCAAAATGCTACTCAATGAGTACCGCCTGAATCCAGCCCGCCGTGAAGATCAGGAGGTAATCGTTCGGCAGATGGAGCAGTACTTCTTTGGCGATGGCGCGGCCCCGCCTCCCGATTACGTGGCTCCGGAACAGAAAAGCAGCTGAGGCTTACGCGAAACTGCCAACCGGCTTAACAGGCGAAACCACCTTTGCAGTGCGTTCTTGTCAATCAAAATCGAAAGACGACCCCTGTCGACAAGCGCAGATCATGATGTCCGCGGCTGAAGAGCCGGGTGTATACGGAATCGAGCTGAACTCGCCAGGCGACCGCTTTGACCAGCTTGTAATCTAGGCCCCCCCCGACGGCATTGGCAAAACTGGTGTCAGAAATGGAAATGTTTGTCGAGGTGTCACTATGATGACTCACGCCAAAGAGAAGCTCGGCAAAAGGGTTGTATTTCCCGACGCTTGTCGATATCCGGGGACCCAACAAGAGTGTGTTTTGGCTGGCATTCAAACGGGAAACCGTGGGAGTACAGCCGGTGCCGCGACATCCGGTCAGGTTGATAGTACCGTAATGCCAATCCAGATCAGCCACTACACCGATCCAGGGCAAGAACTTACCTTCGAGCGAGCCCTCCCATCCATTCATCGTGAGAGAGCCCGAACTGCTGCCTGAAGAGGCTTCTCCTTGCGAGTAGGAATAGCCGAAAAATCCGTTGCCACTGGTGGGAAGTTGTGCCGCACACATACCGCTTAAGATCAGGAGGGCCATGGGTATAGAGAGAGATTTAGGCAAGGTTTTCTCGCAGCGCGTGTGCGGTGATGCGATTGGATGCAATTGAAACCTGAGCAGGATGCCACAACAACCTCTGCCCGTACTTCGATTCGAAGGTGGATTTGTTTACCGAGTTTTTACAAGTTCCATGGCAGAGTAGCCGATATAGTTAAGGAAACCTATTCACCAATTTAGGCTCATGAACTCCAAGGAAGTTGATCCCTTGAAGTCGTCCCGACTGAAGTTGTCGATGAATGTGAGCGTGACGGGCAACGCAGCTATTTTGGGCCTGAACGGTCGCATCTGTTTCAAACATGAAGCGGCGTTATTTTCCGCCATTGCCCAGCAGTTCCTAAAGATCGGCAAGCATGTGGTCATCGAACTCTCGGCGGTCGAGGCCATTGATAACGCGGGAATTGGGGCGCTGGTATTGCTGCATATGCAGGCCCAAGCGGCGGGTTGCGAAGTACGCATCGTGTCCCCGGGGAAAGGGGTGCAACAGGTGCTTGAGCTGACCAACGTCGCCTCTTTGTTTGAGAGCTGTTCGAGCGTGGAGGCGGCGCTCAGTTCTTTGCCCGAGAAGTGGTCTAAACTCCTGGTTTCTTAGCCCTTTATGGATTCTCGAGTCTTTCTGGAGCTATCTTTATTTGCCGAAAAGTGAAACAATCTCCCGCTTTGGTGCATCCATCCTGGAGCAGGTCGGCAGGGTAAGCTGAGCCTGCTCCAGACTGGATGAAGAGTCTGAGTGTGGAGAGGATGATGCCGGCATCCCCAACCGAGTCCTACGCATGTAGCTCCCTGCGCCTTCGCTATCAGGAGATTCGTCGAACGAGCTTGGAATTAACCCAGTCGTACACGGCAGAGGAGCAAATGCTGCAGTCCATGCCCGATGCCAGTCCCGCAAAATGGCATTTGGCGCACACCACATGGTTCTTTGAAACCTTCATCTTGTCTGAACACCTTCCCGGTTTTCGGCCCTTCGATCGGCGCTACAAGCATCTGTTCAATTCCTATTACAAGCGACTTGGGTCCCACCCCTACCGCGGTGCCCGCGGTTTGATGGCGCGTCCAACCCTTCACGAGGTACAGGCATATCGCAGTTCCGTCGACCAGGAGATGGAGCGTTATCTCGATACGCAGGAGCCGAAGGTCGATCTGATCGAATTAGGTCTCAACCACGAACAACAACACCAGGAACTCATCCTCACTGATCTCAAACACGCTTTGTGGTCGATGCCGCTGCGCCCGGAGTCAGCTCTTACTCGGCGTGAGCTAAAAGAGCCGGCGCAGATGAAGTGGATCGAGGTAGATGGTGGCATTTATTCGGTTGGGCACTCGGGAGATGATTTTGCCTTCGACAACGAAGAACCCAGGCATGAAGTGTTGCTCGCTCCCTTTCAGATCGCCTCGCGCCAGGTCAGTAACCGGGAATTTCTCGAATTTATGGACGATGGTGGCTACAAAAGGCCTGAACTCTGGCTTTCCGATGGATGGGACGCGGTTTGTGCGCAGGGCTGGTCATCACCTTTGTACTGGGAGCAAAGCGATGGGGAGTGGAAGGAATTTGCCTACTCGGGAATGCGGCAAATCGATCCCCAGGCTCCGGTTTGTCATGTGAGCTACTACGAAGCCGATGCATTTGCCCGCTGGAGTGGGGCACGGCTGCCGCGCGAGCAAGAGTGGGAGATCGCGGCCCGTCGGGGAAGCCCAAAAACTTGTGGAGCCTTTCTTGAAGAGCGAAGGGAAGATCCGCAGCCGATTGGGGGAGCGATCGAGCAGTGGATGGGAAACGTTTGGGAGTGGACAGCTAGCCCCTACATTGCTTATCCCGGCTTCGTGCCGAGTGCTGGCCCCACCGGCGAATACAACGGAAAGTTTATGTGCAACCAATTTGTCTTGCGTGGGGGGTCTTGTGCTACGCCCCACAGTCATATCCGCCCTAGCTATCGGAACTTTTTTGCGCCCGCCGCTCGCTGGCAATTTAGCGGTATAAGGCTTGCGAAATGATTGCCCGCGCAGAGATTGCTCTTCCTTCCTATGTCAACGAGATCCTAGCCGGCTTGAGCTCAGTCTCGAAGAGCCTGCCTTGCAAGTTGTTCTATGACCAGATTGGCTCAGCGCTGTTTGAGCAAATCACGCGTTTACCTGAGTACTACTTGACGCGAACGGAATTAGCGATTCTCGAAGGCAATGCAGACGAGATTATTAAAACTGCAGGCTCCCCGATTTCTGTGGTGGAGTTAGGGGCGGGAACGGCTACCAAGACGCGAACCCTTCTGCGCTCCGTCGCTCGTCGGCAAATTCGCGTGAAATATTTTCCCGTGGACATTTCTCCTTCAGCATTGGCGGAAGCCCAGAGAGGGGTTCGGGAACAATTCCCTGGAGCTCTGGTACGCCCAGTCATCGCGGACTTGAGCCACGGCTTTGGTTTTCTTCGCGATATTTCCGGGCCTAAGCTGGTCCTCTATCTGGGATCGAGCATCGGCAATTTCGATGGCAATGAGTCCACCGAACTGCTGCGCAAGCTGCGGGGCGAGCTTTCCTCCGGCGACGCTCTCTTGCTTGGGACCGACACGGTGAAGAGTGAAGAAATCTTGCTTCCCGCCTACGACGATCGGCAGGGAGTCACTCGAGAATTCAATAAAAATATTTTGCGCCGCATAAACCGGGAACTGGGTGGTAATTTCGATCTCGACGCCTTCTGTCATCGGGTGGAGTGGAATGCCGCCTGCTCGCGCATGGAGATTTACTTAGAAAGTTGCTGTGAGCAGCAGGTACTTCTGCGCTGGACCGGTACCGTGATCCGCTTTCTTCAGGGAGAGCGAATCCACACGGAAAATAGTTACAAGTACACAGACGATATGGTCTGTCGCATGCTCGCCCGCGCGGGTTTTCAGCACGAACGAACTTGGTTGGACGGACAGAAGTGGTTTGCTTTGCACCTGGCGCGGGTGCTCAATTGAGGGCCTAGGCTCAGGCGCTTTCGCGACGCAAACCTTTGAGCAATTTTGCCGTAGTGATGGCTTGGCCCGCGTGCCGTTGGGTGTGATCGGCTACGTGCACTAGAAGCCCCGCTACGGTGGTAGGCATTTGTTGACGGCCGACGGTTCTGGCCTCGCACAGCGCTTGCGATGAAAACGCTCGTATGCGAGTCCCGGATTCAGCGAATGCGGCATTCAGTTCGGCAAAAACGGATGCGCGGGATATCTGCGGATCGAGTTCAGTTTTCATTCTAGAAATCTGCTCTTTACTGAGTGTCTTACCCTCGGCATAGG
>JAFAPG010000840.1 GCA_019247235.1 Acidobacteriota bacterium | reverse complement strand
CGCGCAACCGAACGTCCATCGAGCAAGTTTTGAAATAACGCTTCGAGGAAGCCCCGCACCTCCTCCCGGCGCGCGCTGACCAGAGTTCGTTTCTTGCCCTTGAGGAAGTCGGCAAATTGTAAAATGTCGCGCTCGTAGGCTGCGAGTGTGAGGAGAGCCAGTCCTTTCTCGATTTTGAGGTAGTCAAGAAAGAGCTGGAGAACGTCTTGGCGCTTGTTCACGGGCACCCGGTAAAGTATCAGGCGCCCGGCCTTGATGTGAGAAGTGTTGATAGAGGTGCGCCGGCTCCCTGTTTAAGCACTTCGACCGCATAGATGGCGCCTTGTGGAGTCTCTTCATGTTTAAAGTAGGCAAAGACCTCGCGTCCGCTCTGCAGATGTTCTTGCATGCGATGCAGCATGGCAGTGCGTTCCTCCTGTGTATACGTAGGTTTCCGGTAGCGGTAGTAACAAAAATCGGCGGTCACCACGTCTGGAGTGACCCGCTCCTCAGTTTCGGCAATGCATAAAGCGCGATTGTGTTGTTTCAGAAGAGAAAAAATATCATCCGCCAACCAAGACTGGTGACGGAATTCAAACGTCGCTCTCAGAGCTCTGGGAATAGAGGCCAGAAACGCCTCAAGCACGGCCTTGTCCGCCTGCAGATTGGGCGGAAGTTGAAAGAGCACGGGGCCAAGTTTGCCCGCCTGGGCCAGGGGTTCAATGCTCTGGAGAAAGCGTAGGAGGAAATCCCCCAACTCTCGGAGACGTTTGATGTGCGTAATCACCTGATGGGCTTTGACAGCGAAGCGAAACGCCGCGGGTGTTTGCCCTATCCATTTCTCAGCCGTGGTCCCCTTCAGCAACTGCCGAAACGTGAGGTTGACTTCAACCGTGTTGAGCTGGCTGGAGTAGTAGGTCAGGAATTTCGCCTGGGCGAGCTTTTGCGGGTAAAACTCGGGTTTCCAACTCGGGTATGCCCACCCCGAGGTGCCAACATACAGTTGCGCCATGCCGACTTCCGTTGCGTGGCCCAGGCCTTGACCAGGCGCGCATTATACCTTTCTCGCGCGCGTTTTGGGGCGCGCGGATTTTGAAACCGACGGCTTTTTCACTGGTCCTTGGCTCGTGCCTGCGGAAGCCGCTAGTCTCAAGAGGCGCGTTTCCCCTGCGTCGCTGCCCGGAAGTTTGGGAAGTTTCTGCTTCAGGGTAAGCAGCGGAGCAAACAAATCCCCCGATTTCTCCACCCGCTCCAGCAGCCGGTGTGACTCAAAGACCAGCAAACCGGCATCCTTTTTCTTGAGGGTACGTTCCACCTCGTCCCAGGTCACTGGAGTAGACACCGTAGGGCGCTCGCGCGCACGCAACGAGTACACGCTAACGGTGGTCTTGTGCTCATCGTTCTGACTCCAGTCAACAAAGACTCGATTGGTACGAATTGCCTTCTTCATCTCTGAGACTACAAGATCGCGGTGCTCATTTTCGAGCAGCCGAGCCACCGCGTGGGCAAAAGGTTTGGTCTCCTCGTAACTGGTGGGGGTATTGAGAGGCACATAAACTTGCAGGCCTTTGGAGCCGGAGGATTTAGGAAAGCTCTCAAGCTTGAAATGCTCGAAAATGGTGCGCAGCCACACCGCTACTTGGCAGCATTGAACGATATTGGCCGGAGGACCGGGATCGAGATCGAAGACCAGCGAGCGCGGGCAGCGGATATCTTTTGCCTTGGCTAGCGAGGGATGCAGCTCGATCGAGGCAAGATTGGCCACCCAGATGAGAGTTGCTAAATCATTGGCCAGAATGTAGTGAACATAGCGCTTATTGCCCTCGCTCCAAATAGGCGCAGTCTCGATCCACTCGGGCCGGTGTTTGGTCGCGTTCTTCTCGAAAAAAGGCTCCGCTTCAACCCCGTTGGGATAGCGTTTCAAGGTCAAAGGCTTGCCCGCCAAGTGAGGCACCAGGACCGGCGCTATGCGGGCATAGTAATCGATGACTTGGCCCTTGGTAAAACCCGTGGAAGGGTAAAAAACTTTTTCCAAGTTGGTCAGTTTGAGACGCTTGCCTTCAACTTCAACAATTTGCTCCGCACTCAATCGAACCTCACCCTCTGAGCTTTCAGCCGGCTCGGTGCTGGCAAGCGCATCTCCCAATCTCTGGGTTTAAAAGCTTTGCGACGCGCGCATTCTATGCCGCGCCAGCCTTCTGCAGTTATGCATTGGCCTTGAGCATCTGCTCGGCATGTTTCAAGGAGGTCTCTGTCAGTTTTGCTCCGCTGAGCATTCTGGCGATCTCTTCGGTTCGTTCATTGCCAGTGATCTGACGTACGCTGGTTCGAGCACGATCCCCGCGCGCCTGTTTTTCGATCAGGTAATGCTGATCGGCAAAGGTTGCGATCTGCGGCAAATGGGTAACGCACAGTACCTGGTGGCTGCGGGCCAACGACTTCAACTTCTTGCCCACTGCCACCGCCGCGCGGCCCCCTATGCCGATGTCGATCTCATCGAATACCAGGGTGCGCTGCACGGCCGCGGCTTTTTTAGGCGCTCCCGACTCCATGCTCACCTTGACTGCCAACATGATACGCGACAGCTCTCCACCGGAGGCAATCTGATCCAGCGGACAGAAGGGCTCTCCCGGGTTGGTCGAAATCATGAACTCGGCTTGGTCAAAGCCCGAGCGTGTCCATTCGTCTTCCGCGTCACCGCCGGTGACTTCAATGCGGAATTCTGACTTCATAGCCAAGTCATTGATCTCCGCTTCCACCAGTCTCTCCAGCTTTTTGGCGGCATCGTAGCGTCGCTTAGAAGTCGCGCGCGCCAGCTCCAGGTATTTTTTCCCGGCCGCAGACAACTGGCTGCGTAATTCGCCGAGCACCTCGTCCTTATTTTCGATTTCCGAGAGCTTGCGGGACACCTCTTCTCCTAGCTTGCTAACATCCTCAAGCGAGGGACCATATTTGCGCTTCAGCCGATCAAGCAACGCCAAACGATCCTCAATTTGCGCTAGATGCTCGGGCGAAGACTCGATCCCTCCGGCATAGTCGCGTAAACTCGCGCCCACGTCTTCGACGCTGATGCGAGCCGATTCGAGCAAAACCAGTGCCTCCTCAAATTTGGGCTCATAGGTCTTGAGCTCCTCGATATGTTTCTGTGCCGCCCGCAAGGAGGTGGCGGTTGAGGAGGCGCCTTCATAGAGCAGATCGAAGGCAACCATCGCCGACTGATGAATCTTCTCCGCATTGGCCAGCACTCGTTTTTCGGCTTCTAGGCGATCGTCTTCTCCCGGCAGTATTTTGGCGCGCTCAATCTCTTGCTTTTGGAACGTCCACAGGTCGACTAGCCGAAGTTGGTCTTGTTCGCCCTGTTCGAGCTCATCGATCCGGCCCTTGATCTGCTTCCAGGCGTCGAAGGCCTGGGCAAGCGATTCCAGCTCGGCATGAGCAAATTGATCGAGAAGCACCAGGCGGGCTTCGGCGCCAAAACAAGCCAAGGACTCATTTTGTGCGTGAATGCTGGCCAAATATGGGGCTAGCTGCCTGAGAACCGATACCGTAGCCGGTTGATTATTCACGAAAACTCGCCCTTTTGCGGCGACTTCGCGGCGCAAAATCAGGTGGCTATCGGTATGGTCTAACCCGTTATGTTCAAGGATCCTGTCGACCGTCGTTTCCCGTCCGCTTTCCACCTCAAAAACTGCGGTGAGAACAGCGCGCTCCCTGCCAAAGCGCACCACCTCGGGCGAGGCCTTTTCCCCCATGAGCAAGGCTAGGGCGTCGACGAGAATCGATTTTCCCGCGCCGGTTTCCCCCGTGAGCAGGTTCAACCCGGGAGCAAACTCGACCGCCACACTCTCAATTACAGCGTAATTCTCAAGCTGCAATTCAACCAGCACGATGTATCCCGGCAGGCGAAGTTGTGCGCAGAATAGCACGAAACCGGGTGGCGGTTGCCTGTTGTCCGCCACTCTGTTTCCTGCCTTGATCTCTCCCGCTGGCTAGAGAAATTCTGATAGGTTCGATTATCTCCATCTCCGATTTATGAATGCGTCAAATAGCCGAGGCCGACCCGCATATGGTGAAGCCATGCATCGGGAAGGCAGGAGGCGATGGTTAGGCCCAAGGCGCCATGGATCGCACCCAAAGCATACAGGTTGCGAAAGCGACCAAACAACCATGAGAAAAAGAAACCTCCCACAAAAGAAAGCAGCGTCAGTACGGGACTGGGGATGTGGGCGAGGGAAAACAATCCGGCGGCGATAAGGCTGGCATGCCGCGGAGCGAAGATCATCTCCAGGCGCACGTAAAAGGTCGACTGCAGGATGAACTCCTGCGCCAGCGCCCAAATAAGGTACTGCCAAGACCGGTCCCAAGGCAAACCATGTCCGGCTCCAGCAAACCTGACGGTGCTGCCCATAAGGAGAATCACTCCGCATAGAATTGCCCCGCTTAATAGGATGGGAGCCGCGCCTCGCAACGGATGTGACAAACCTAACTGCGCGGGAGTTGAGGGTCCGCGAACCGCCAGGTTGGCGATCATCAAGGCAGCAACCATGCTAATCGATCGATTCAGCCTGCCTGGCGGCGTCCAAACGGCCCCCAGAATTAACCCCAAGACGGGGGCGATTTCCCCCAGGTGTCGGCGCTCACCACTTCGTACTGATCGGCCACATCGAGTGCCTGCTGTTGAGCTTGCTGTGTCCAAAAAATTCTGTCCTCTCCTCCCTCCGCGAATCTATATAAGGTCAGATGCTTGGAGGTCGGCGCCCGACCTCGGGGCCGATCGGGGGAGGAAGTTGCGATGCCTGACAAGCCGCGCGTGGTCGTGATTGGTGCGGGATTTGGCGGCCTGGAAGCGGCGCGAACCTTAGCCAGGCTGCCGCTTCAAGTCACCGTCATCGACCGAAAAAACCACCATACCTTTCAGCCCCTCCTCTATCAGGTAGCAACCGCCGGCATTTCGCCTGCGCAGGTTGCTGCCCCGGTACGCTGGATTCTACGCGAGCGTAACAACGTAGACGTTCTCATGGGCGAGGTGGTCGACTTCGACCTCCCCGGGCGCATCGTGAAGCTCTCCGATGTCAATATCCCCTACGATTTCTTGATTGTGGCGGCCGGAGCCCGGCACTCATATTTTGGGCACGAGGATTGGGCGCCCTTGGCTCCAGGGTTAAAGACGGTTGAAGACGCACTGGAAATTCGCCGCCGCGTGCTGCTGGCTTTTGAGCTGGCAGAGCGGCAAACCATGGCCGGTCACCCCGAGCCTCCCCTAAATTTCATCATTGTCGGTGGCGGTCCCACGGGCGTCGAGCTCGCGGGAACTCTGGCGGAAATCGCGCGACATGTGCTCCGCCGCGAGTTTGCCGCGATCGATCCCCGGCGAACGCGGATCATTTTGCTGGAAGGTGGCGCGCGCGTGTTGCCGGCCTATGCTCCGGAACTATCGCGCAGCGCGGTACGCCAGTTGGAGAAACTTGGGGTCGAGGTTCGTGAATCCGCGCTGGTAACGCGAATTGAACCAGGCGTGGTCTGGGTTGGCCAGGAACGCATCCCGGCGGCGGTGGTGCTGTGGGCGGCCGGCGTCGCCGCTTCCCCTTTAGGCAAAAAGCTCGCGAGTGAACTCGATCGGGCGGGCCGGGTCGTGGTGAATGGCGATCTCAGCTTGCTTGCACACCCGGAGGTCTTTGTTATCGGTGACTTGGCTGCCGTCAAGGATGAACATGGCAATCTATTGCCAGGAGTTGCACCCGTCGCGATGCAGCAAGGGCGCGCCGTGGCAAAAAACATCGCCCGCACCTTAGGCAACCAATCCCGGCGAAAGTTTCGCTATATCGACAAGGGCAGCTTGGCCACGATCGGGCGGGCAGCGGCCGTAGCACAATTTAAGGGGCTGAAAATCTCAGGGTATTTCGCCTGGCTGGCATGGCTGTTCGTCCACATTTTTTTCCTGATTGGCTTTCGCAATCGGCTGATCGTCCTCATCGAGTGGGCTTGGTCTTACCTCACCTATGAGCGAGGGGCGCGACTGATTACCGGAAGCACCTCGCTGCCGGGATGGAGCGAGCCCGCCTCCGAGGAGAAAGAAGTCGCGCTTCCCAGGCGTTTCTAAGGCCAACCGAGCACTCCGCCATCCCACCAACTGGACCCCCGGTTTCTCCGAGCTTCCCCAGCCTTCTGATTTCAACCGCCTGGCGCTGTCGAATTCGGTGAATCCCGGCAGAAGTTGCGAGACAATAGTCTAAGCATTCCGTCTCAGGACTATTGAAATGCGACTCCGAACCTGTGCGCTCGTTGCGTCGCTGGTGTTGTGCATGACCTTGGGCACCTCGGCCGATGTGTTGAAGCTGATCATCAACGGCACCATCCAGCCCGTCACTGCCGAACGCATCCAGCGCGCGCTCGAGCAAGGGGCGGCTGAGAAGGCCGACGCGGTGCTGATTGAATTGAACACGCCCGGTGGGCTGCTGGAATCGACGCGGGAGATCATTCAGAGAATCCTCGCCTCCCCAGTTCCCGTGATCATTTATGTGACACCAAGCGGCAGTCGCGCGGCTTCGGCCGGATTCTTCATACTGGAAAGCGCCGACATCGCCGCCATGGCACCGGGTACCAACACCGGGGCGGCCCATCCGGTAGGCCTTGGGGGTGGCCAGACGGACCCGGTGATGAAGGAGAAGATCGAGAACGACACCGCAGCCCTGATGCGCTCGATTACCTCAAAAAGAGGCAGAAACATTGAGGTAGCCGAGAGCACCGTGCGCCAATCAAAATCTTTTACCGACGGCGAGGCTTTGTCCGAGAAGCTCATCGATTATGTCGCGCCCAATGAGCAGGAGTTGTTTCGGCAAATTGCGTCGAAACCAGTTATTCGCTTTAACGGGCAGAGCGTGCGATTGAGCTTGTCGGGCAAACCACAGCATGTGCTCGAGGAGACGCTTAAGGAACGCATCCTCGCCTACATCATGGACCCGAATGTAGCCTTTATCCTGCTGGCCATTGGAGCCTTGGCACTCTATGCGGAATTCAACCACCCTGGCGCCGTAGTGCCTGGAACCGTCGGCGTGGTCTTCATCCTGCTCGCCATCTTCGCCCTTAACCTGCTGCCCACGCGCTTTGCCGCGGTGGTTCTGATCCTCGCCTCCTTTGCCTTATTTGCCTTAGAAGCGAAGTTCGCCACCCACGGAGTGCTCGCCGTCGGGGGAATTGTCACCTTGGCGATCGGGGCTCTTTTG
>JAFAPG010000839.1 GCA_019247235.1 Acidobacteriota bacterium | reverse complement strand
ACAGAGCCGCGAAGCTTGTTATCAAACTTCCAACTTGGGATTCGGCGAAGCGTCACGAGCAGTAGGCCGGTCTCGCCAGTGGTTTCAAACTCTTGCTCGATTCGAGTCCAGCCATTTGTCCCGATGAGATCGGAAGTAAGAATCTGAAAGGCCTCAGGACGATAATAGTCAGAGATCATGAACCGAATGCCGCTGTCGGTTGAGATCGCCTCGGTGCGCAGGAAAGCCACCAAGCGGTAACGGCGATGCGGCTCGACGGCGACCCATTGAAATACGTGGGCGAAGTTCGGGTTCGCCTCGCCATCGAAGGTGATTCGCAGCGAGCGTCGGCCGGAGTGTGCCTCGGTAGTATCGACATCAAACGAGGCGCCCTCGACGGCCAGGAATTGCCAGTCAAAACCGCCATGGACAGGATCCTCTTCAAACCCTCCGTTAAAGACAAGCGACGAGGCGGCCTCGTCATGTGCTCGCCCGCCTGCCTCAAGAGCCTGCTGCCATGCTCCTTGCGCGTCGGAGACGCGGTTCTCGCGAACTAATTCATTGACCAGAGGCACGGCCTGCGTCACATCCACAGGCTGTTTGCGAAGGAGTAACTTGTTCCACAAGACGAGGGCAGCATCGCCCTCGTGCTCTGACACGAGGTAATCTAAGGCAGGCAGGTAGAAGCGAAGGTCCGGAGGAAGTACTGCATTCACCAGCGCATCAACGCTCGGCTGACTCTTCCAGCACTGAGAGATTGCGCTCACCGTCAGCCTGGGATCGGTGGCCAGCGCGCGGCGGATCTCGACGTAGGCTGCCGAAAGGTATCCGCGCCGCAGAAGAAAATTTCCATATCTCCACGCTACTTCCGAGGACGCGGGATGCGCGGCCTTCGCTTGTTCAAACGCCTTTCGCGCTGACTCCACCTCTCCCAAGTTCTCGAGGCTGCCCGCCAGGTCCAACCAGTAAATGTCGTAACCAGGATTTAGCTGGCTTGCTCTTTCGTAATACGAGACCGCTCGAGCAAGATCGCCACCATCTAAGTCCCACTCTTCGAACAGGCCCAGGGCATGCCAATACGCAGCGTTGCCAGGATCCAACTCTGCCGCTCGCAACCAATGCTCGGCTTTCGAAGAGTTGGAGAGAAGCGAGGCGAGCTCGACTCTTCCCGCTTCGAAACAGAACCCGTTAGCCGCGAGCAAGGCGACGGCGAAGAACAACCATCGCTTGCCCAAGGAGTCGAGAGCAATTCTCACCGAAGTTGCGATTTTGTTTTTAATTAGGCGCTTACAGCAAGGCTGTAAACTGATACTGACTTAGACCGCGTCGCGCAGTTAGTCGACGAGACGCTGAACGCAGGTCTTTAGTTCCCATGGACGCTCTCCGAGAAAGCAGACTTGACATAAAACATCCGAGCGCACTGAACGGATTAAAGGCTGCTAGAGACCCGATTTCCCTATTCCGTGCGGGACGCATCAGTTGCGTTTTCTCAGAACCAAATCTAACTCGAAACCTGAGACTCGAACCGCTGTGGCTACTCCTTCGTCAAGACACAGCAGCCCTCTTAATTTTAGCTTCGGAACGCGTTGACCAATTCATGAGTTCGCACAAGTAGTTCCAGTTCTGTCTGTGCCAGTCGATGGTAACACGCAAGCTGGAATCTAGGTCGCGCTGCGGGTTATAAGTCAAGAGTCTTTGCGCCTTGATGAGACATGGCACTCGGATACTAATGTCTGGGTGCGGGTTTTCGACAAACACAATCGGAGAGGTCGATCCTGAGAGGTCAACGACTTTGCGAGCCAGCTCATAGATGGTAGTCGTGTTAGCAGGATTGCCGATATTGAAGTCCTCTCCAATTGCCTCAGGGCGTTCGAGCATGGCGATGATTGCATCGCAGAAATCGTCGATATAGCACCAAGCACGAATCTGTGAACCGTCGCCATGTATTTCCAGAGGCTCTCCTGCAGTCGCGTTCATGATGAAGCGAGACAAGGCATAGTCCGCGGTGCGCCTCGGGCCAAAAACGTTAAAGGGACGCACAATGACCGCCGGCATGGAGGTGTCGCGATAGTAAGATTTCACCAGGTGCTCTCCTGCCAACTTAGCGATCGCATAGCTCCAACGGGATTCTGCGGCAGGCCCGATACTAGTGGGAGTGTCCTCTGTAACTTTATAGGAATTGACTCCGAAGACTTCGCTCGTCGAAAAGTACACGAGCCGCTGCAAGCGCGTATTTGTTTCGAGCGCCGCGAGCAATCGTGATGTGCCAACGTAGTTTGTCTCTAATGTGTTCCTCGCCGCCTTGCACACGCGACTCACGCCAAGCAGTGCTGCGGTATGAATTGCAATATCGACATTCCGACACGCTTCACTTAGAACACTGTCGTCGAGTATGTCTCCCTCTACCACCTGCACGTTTCGCTGGCTCAACAGAGAAGTGAATTGTATGGGTTTGTCGGAGAACGAAAGATCGAATAGTACCAACTCATTTCCCGCAACCAAACGAGATGCCAAGCTAGACCCAATGAAACCTGCTCCTCCAGTAATGAGAATCCTTTTGTTGCTTATCGAAGTTGGGACTGCATATTCTGGCGTCAGAACTGAGCGGCTTGTCATGACATTCAGAACAGGACTCCTCATTGTCGCTGTCGACGACCAGCTGGACTCCAGCACCTCGTCGAGAGTTGGCATGAACTTAACTCGCACGCTCGGTTCAGACATCAAAGGTTTTAGCGCCAGTCGATTACGCTCTGCCGGTGGGATGCAGATCAGCACGTCATCAATTTCTTCTCTTTTCACAATAGCCGATAGCATCTTTGTTGGACCGAGAACGCGAGCGCCCGCAATCACACTGCCTTGCTTGCGCGGATCATCGTCGAGAAAGCCCACAACGCGAATGCCCCTGTGCCGAGCCATCTCACTGGCGAGCGTCGAACCATGAAATCCGGCTCCGACCAACAACATCCTGCGCGGCTCAACAGAGCCTTTGGTGCGCCACTGGTCGCAGAACGTCTTCCAGAGCAATCGCGCGGCTGCGGTTCCTGCCACAGAGACAAGCAATTCCGCCGCGATCACACCGATCGGTAGCCGAAGGAGGGAGTCTTTCGGCAAACTCAGGCGTAACATCAATAGCACTAAGGAGAAGACGGCATAGCTTGCGGCCAAATGCAATGAATCGCCGGTCGTGAGGTATCGCCACTTCCGGCGATGCATGCCGAGCGCCACGCTGGTTGCAACGCGACCAAGTGCAATCGGTAAAACCAGCGTCCACATCTGCCAGCGGTCGAACGGTGGCACCTGGCCGTCATAACGTATTTGAAAAGCCAATAGGAACGCGACTACGCTGATGAGCCCGTCCACAAGAAGTTTATTGCTAGTGCTTTTGAAGTTAATTTCCACGACAAATCTCCAAGAGAATCGGTTGGTGATGTTCCGGAACCCGAATCGACGCGAACGTTATAAAACAGCTGAGGTACGAGAAGGTCTGGGATAAGAAACAAGGATGCTCTCAGCCCCAGGGGGTGGGTACGCGGTCAAAGGCCGCTGCCTGGAAGCTACTTCCGTCAGAAGCGGGTCCGCATTCCAGCAGCGAAGTAACCGCCCGACTCCAGCCATGGCCATTTTCCGTGAGAAAAACGAGACAGTCGTTAGAGCCAGGAGATATAAATCTGCTCCGAAGCTTCGCTTCTGTACATAGAGTAAGGCCAGACGACTTTTCCACGGTCGAATGACTTGGTTATAGAGCAAGTCGGGGTCAGGGCTCCCCCTTAAGATTTCCCCTTCATCTGCAAATACAATCGAAGATAGATCTGTGATTCCCGGACGGGCGGCAAAGATACAGCGCTCTTCGGAGGTGTACAGTTCACTCTCCGCAAGTACCTGGGGCCGCGGACCAACTAAACTCATGTCGCCTTTCAGAACATTCCAAAGCTGGGGCAATTCGTCCATTTTACTGGCTCGAAGGAAGCGTCCAATTCGCGTTAGGCGGGGATCGTCTGCAGCGGTCGAATTGACGCCATTGCGATCGGCATTGACGACCATAGTGCGTAGCTTGGACATTCGGAACTTACGCCCGTTTTTTCCAATCCTCCAGCCGAGATAGAACGGAAAGGAGAAATTCTCCAGCCAAACTGCTGTGGCAGCCGCGACCAGCAGGGGGCTGAACAACATCAGTCCGGTGAACGCGACAGTCAGATCAAGCAGTCGCTTCATGGTATCGGTGACGCAGCGCCCTCCGTGCAGCGGAGACGATCTGTTCCCATCCAATGTAGTAGCTTTTTTCCTCTGGAACCGAAACTGGAGCCGGGACATCCGGCAATGTGACCCGTTCCACTGGAGCCTCGAGATCATCAAAGACTTCGCTGGCGGCAGTGGCGGCGATCTCTGCCGCCGCCCCACACGTATGCCAGCCTGAGTCCGCGATTATCAGCCGACCGGTCTTGCGAACTGAGCTTAGAACAAGGTCTTTATCCCAAGGTTTGGCCGTTCGCAGATCAATGACCTCCGCATCAATTCCGTGCAGGGCCAGTTTCTCGGCTGCTTTGCAGGCTTCACTCGCCATGTAAGAGAGGCCTACAATAGTCACGCCAGTACCTTTCCGGCGCACAGCCGCACTGCCAAGCGGAACTCGATAAAGACCACTAGGTACTGTTCCCCGCTGCTCATACAGCCAGCGTTCATCCAAATACAACACCGGGTTTCCGTCTTCTACGGCTGCTACTAAGAGTCCTTTCGCGTCATGCGGTGTACTTGGCATTACAACTTTGATTCCTGGGATATGCATGAAGACTGCATGTGCGGCCTGGGAGTGTTGTGCTCCCTGTTGACCGCCACGATTGATCACTGCGCGAATCACCAGCGGAACGCTGGATTTTCCGGAAAAAAGGTAAGACCAATTGCTTGCTTGATTCACGATGGGATCAAATGCCAGCAACATGAAGTCCAGCCGGGCATGAAAGAGGATGGGACGCATGCCCGCAATTGCCGCGCCTATGGCGGCGCCTGTCACTGCATTCTCGGAAAGTGGAGTGTCAATGATTCTTTCCGGGCCAAAATCCTTATCGATGTCCTTCAGGCTTGCCCCCGCGTACCAAGGGCTGCGCACACCTCCACCGATCAAGAAGACTCGTGAGTCTGCGTCGAATAGCTCCGCATGGGCCTCGCGAATCGCTTCCGCGTAGCTTAGTTCTCGCATAAGATGCTCCTTGGATTGGCTTCGACAAACACGTGTTGGATTACCCTTTGAGGATCTGGCATTCGTGAAGTTCGGGCAAAGCAAACAGCTTCCGCCGCCTCTTCGCGGGCAGCCTTCTCGATGGCAAGGAGTACCACTTCCGGGGTTCCGCTCTCCAATAGCTGAAGTCTGGTGCGTTTCAGGGGATCCTTGGCCATCCACTCCTCTAAATCGTCCTTGCGGTTCAATCCGACGTCAAGATCGAAAGACTTTCCGACGTGACCGCGCCAACGATAGGTGCGGAACTCTATGAATGTTGGCCCATTCCCGTTGCGGGCTCTCTCGATTGCCTGTGTCGCCGCTTCGTACACTGCTAGTACGTCGTTGCCGTCTTCCCGTATTCCGGGAACACCATGAAACTCACCGGCCTGATAGAGGTTGTCGTGCACACGCCTCTCGCTCAAATGCATGTGGGTAGCAAGAAAGTTATTTTCACAAATAAAGACGATTGGCAGACGAAAGAGGGCGGCCAAATTGAGGGACTCATGCACCTGTCCTTCTTCAACCGCTCCATCGCCAAAAAATGCTACTGTTACCGCACGTTGCTTTCGCAGCTTGGCTGCCAGGGCGCTACCGACGGCTAGAGAGACCGTCGCGGCCACAATCGGCACCGTTCCGAGGACCCCCTGTTCTCTGGCCAGCAAGTGCATCGAACCGCCGCGTCCGCCGGAACATCCTTCCACTCTCCCGAATATCTCGGCCATCATGGCTTTCGGGTCGGCACCTTTTGCGATGTAGTGGCCATGGGAGCGGTGCGCTCCCCAAATAATGTCGCTTGACTCCAGCGCCGCGCACACGCCTGCTGGCACAGCTTCCTGTCCGATACACAAATGGACCGGCAGAGCAATCTCGCCTCTCTCCAATACATGCACAAGCTCTTCTTCAAAAGCGCGAATGCGAACCATGGTTCGCCGCAGCTCTAGGAGCGTCTCGCTCGATTGCATAATGACGCTGGTCTTTGACGCCGCAAGATCTTTCATGTTGAGAGCCTCATTTCGAATATTTTGCTGCTAATACGAAAACTAACCCTGTGGACCGAGACGGGACGCGATTGCGAAAATGAACCTATAGCCATCTGCATTGGACTGCGTTTGTAGCGGAATCAACGGTTCAGTCGCAGTCATGCCGCGAGTGATCTCGATGGGAATGCGTTCCAGCTTTCCATAGAAAACTCTTTTGAGCCACTGCTTCTGTTTCATCGATGCTGGAATCAAGCCGAGCTTTACCGCCATCATCCGAATCAGCCGCACTGTAGCACGCGCGAGCCCATTCTCAGTCTCGGGAAACCCGACGAACAGCGATGCC
>JAFAPG010000054.1 GCA_019247235.1 Acidobacteriota bacterium | reverse complement strand
GCCCCGGGGTCATTGGCTTTCAAGCTCCAAATCCGGTAGTGATAATCGGGGACAAAGTCGCGCGCATTCCAGCCGCAGGCAATGTAGGTTTCCGGCGTCGATGGAGTAGCATTGCCGCGCAACTCGATCGCTGCCTGCGCGACGGTCGAGGGATTCGCTGTTGCCAGCGTGGCTGTGGCGTACTGGTCGCTCGGAAAAGGACCATATCCAGTATAGAGAGCGCAGTCCTGCGACCAATAGCCTGAACCTCCCGCCTGACCGTTTTCGTAAACCAGCTTGCTGTAAGCGCCGCCGTTGTACGCACAGCCCGCCCAATTGGCGCCCAAATAGCTCCCATTTACTCCAGAGCTAAAGTTGTCATTGACAAGTTGGGTTTGACTAAAGCAACGGGTTCCAAAAATGGCGGCCAGGGAGACAACCGTAAAGAATGATTTGCGCTTCATTGAGATACTCCATGCTTTGCGCGAATCTCGTCTCGGGCGCGGCAAGTCGGCCTACTAACGTTTGGCCGAACTCGGCTGAACGTTGCCGCTATCCGGGACATCGATGAAGGGTCGACGAATGTTAGTGCCCGCCCTCGAAGTGCTTCTGGTCTGGCGAGTTCACGTTGCTCCGCCAGTGGCCACGCGACCGCGTGGATGTAAACACTTTTCGCTGAGTTCGGTCGCGCGCATCGTGCTTAGGACCGGCTTCTTCACTGTCGATTCCGACGTGGATCGGAACAAGAAATCGCGACATGTGGTTACAGGGAAATCGTGAACAATCTGACGGATTTTATGTTCTGTGGTGTGCAAATTGACATAAGACTTAAAACGACGGCCATATGACATGGAGATGCGCGGGTGTTTGGGATCAATTTCGCGAGGATGCACGTAAAACATCAGCGGTGCTCCCTCGGCCAGTAGCCGCCTGCCCATGTAGTGGATGATGCGGTACGGGAACAAGCGCAAGTAACCGCCTCCAAAGAAACACATTCTCACCGGACCAAACTGTGCCACGCTCGCCGGAATCTCCATTAAGGCTTGATCGGCGACAAAATAGGGGCGAAGAGGGCTCGCGGGATTGCCACCGTGCCCGCGGCGTGCCGGGAAAACAGACGAGTCATAGAGATAGCCGCTCGAAACGAGCTCGGGGAAGAACCATGGAATAGCCCCGGTTGAAGAGAATCCTGCGGCTCGGTACCCCACCACTCGGGTTCCGCTGATATCCTCTAGCAGCAGCCGGGAGCGCAGCGCGTCAGCTCGAAATTCGTTCTGGGTCATGTCATAGGCGAGCCGATGTGCATAGCCGTGTGAAGCCACTTCATGACCCCGAGCCACAGCTTCGCGAACCAGATGAGGAAATCGCTCTGCGATCCAGCCCACAAAAAAACAGGTTACTGATCGCCCAGCTTCACTGAATAAGTCCAACAAACGGTTAAAGTGCGCTTCCACATAGGATGGCAGCCCCGCCCAGCCAGACATCTTGGGTGCGGCTGGCACGTCGAGAATGTGAAACCAGTCCTCGACGTCGACAGAGAAGATACAGGTTTGGGTTTCGGTCATAGCGGAGAATTACACTCCAGGAATATGTTGGACCAATTTGGGCCCTAAGACATTCGTGAGGGCGAGGGGTAAGCGGCGCCAGAGACGGCCCGCCAGCTGCATCCTGTTGTCGCCCGTGCTCGGCAGGCTTGCACCTTGGTTCAGCCAGTAACTCCAATGCAAGTCGTTTGCTTCGGCGCCCCATTGCAACTTGAATTGGAACGTGCCAGAACCGCGGCTGGACCGGCCGAAATCAAGCTGCTGGTAACCCTGTTCAGCCGCGTACTGGAGAATGTTCCAGTAGAGGAACATGTTCGGTTTTAGATTTAAGAATCTACGATAGGAAGATGCCCATGCCACTTCGAGCGCTCCGCGAAAGCCCAGGAGGAAAGCTGCGGCAACGGTTTCTCGCTCGAGCCGTACAACGCAAATTCGAGTGTCGTGAGGAAACTGGGTCATGATTTCCCGGAAGAACCGAGAAGCATAGGCTGGCGATCCCAGATCCCGCATGTTGTGACGATAGACCGCATAAAAGTCGGTCAAAAGTGCTGTGGTCCCAAACTCGGCCGTCATGCCACAGGTGAGGGATTTCCGCACCAAATTGCGCGTCTTCTTGTCTAGACGACCCCAGCGCCCCTGGTCGGTGGGTTCCACCCGTAATACCGCGCCAACCTTGTCTCGCCGTCGAGTCAAAGCTAGCGAGTGAGCCTCGGTCTGACGCAATTCCAGGTAAGTGTCTTGGTTCTGACGCACCTGTTCGATGGCTGAGGCCAGAAGAAGTCTCTCGATCTCTGGCGTATCCGCAACGATTCCGCCTCCTTTCAGGTGAGGCATAGAAGAAAGATATGTACGTAACAGGCAACGTTGCGAGATCAGGGGGAGAATTCCGCATACTCTGCCACGTTTCTCCGCGAGTAAGTAGATAGCCGGCCAACCAAAGACCTCGCGAAAGACATGCTGCCACCGCCAGCGATGATAGTTCGTGCACGCCGGATGGCTGGCCACAAACTCATCCCAGCGCTCCTGGTCCTTCTCCTCACAACTGCGAATCTGAATATCGCTACCCAGGACGTAGTCAACTTCTCGATATGTCATGGTTTCAAACGTATGGCGCTCCTGATTCGCGAAAATCGAGCATGCAAAGTCGCGCTCGGCGGTTACGAGGCATTTGCCCCCGAGCATTTCTGGCGGAACATTAGGCGGGAATATGGCTCAAATGCCCATCTGCAGCACGCAATCCGGCGGCCGATTCCATGAAGTCATAGATCTCGCAAATCGTGCGTAAACGAGAGGTCGGTTTCTGATTACTGAGAAACACCGCGTCGGAATATGGGTCGTCGGGATGGTATCCATGCATTGCCGCTGGTAGCCAGTTTCCGGAATGAAAGTCGCTGTTGAAAAACATCCATCCGCTATTGAGAAGGAAGATGGTTTCTCCATAGCGACAATCGGGAAAGTAAACACCCAAAGCTTCCAGTTCACGGTCTTCGAGAACACGCCCGCATTGTTGTTTTTGCAGGCAAGCGTTGATAGTCGCGCGCGATTTTTCATTAGAAAACCAGAATCGCGCCATGGTGGAGTCATATACCGCAAGATAATCCTGAGGCATTTTCCAACCGAGCCCATCAATCTCTTTCTTAAGGTCAAAACGACTGGTAACAGGCGCCATGCCATGGTCAGAAAAAACAGCCAGTGAGGCCTTTGGATCAAGTCGCAAGGCAGTTTCGAACAAGCCTTGCAACTTCGCTTCGTACTCAGCTAATAGCGAGTGGAGCCGCTCCGGGTGAGTCCAGAAACCATGTAATTCTCGATCCAGCTCACATAAATAAATGAAGAAAAACTCCGCCTCGCTGTGTTCTAGATCGTTCTGTGCGCGCTCGAGAATTTCTCGATCATTCCAGTGGTGGTAGGAGTAAGCCCGATAAGAAATACCGCTTTCGAGCAAGCGATCGAATATCGAAGGCGCACCCGAAATACCACCCGGCTCGTAAATCGATCGCCGCTCCACCCAATTGAACCAAGGCATCAAAGTTGGCTGCACATAGCATTCAAACTGCGGCCCCATGTGAAACAGGCGCTTTCCAGCTTCTTTGATCAGCTTCTGAGACACTCGGTGATTAACCAGCTTGGGAGGAAAATGCCGAAGCCCGCGAAGCCAGGCAAAAGGTGATCCCTGGGGATCGTAGTAGAAGAGGTTCCAGTGGCCATGTTCGCTCGGCCG
>JAFAPG010000478.1 GCA_019247235.1 Acidobacteriota bacterium | reverse complement strand
GGGCGGCTACTTCATTAGCCTCGAGGCGCCACCCGGGTTGGCTTCGCGGGTAGTGAGTCTCGCTAAGCAAGCGGGCGTAGAGCTAACCCCAGCCGGAGCGACCCACCCGTATGGCCACGATCCGCACGACCGCACTATCCGTATCGCTCCTACCTTCCCGGAATTGCCCGAGGTAGCCGAGGCGGCACACGGCGTTGCCCTGTGCGTGCTGCTCGCGATCGCTGAAACCTCTCCCGGACAAAGGTTGCGCACTGGCTCGCCGATGCCGGCATGGGTGCGATGAGCGTCTGAGCGTGCGTTCTCCTTTCCGAGCCAGCAAGCCTGTACTTCGATAAGACCTTTCGGCACAGAATGATTCTCCCGGCTGGCCATCCCAACGGTTAGTCATCGCAACCGGCGCCTGTTCGCCTGCTCCCCGACGAATTTCGTTGCGGGTACACCCGCCAGATTTCCAGAGCAGGGCAGCAGTATTTAGGTCCTCCCACTTCTCAAACCAATGCTGAGGGAATGCGGGTTCGAGCAGGACGGCTTGCACAACGGTCATGCAACGTATAGGATGAAACGCTACGTAGCGTAGCGCAGCTTTGAAGACGATTCAGCGAGCAAGGCAAAACCGGGATTGGCATGGGCGTCGACGAACGAGGAGCAAAACGCGCGTTCTCGCCGCGGCCGGTCAGATTTTGCGACGCCATGGATACGCCTGCCTCACCATGGAGCGAGTGGCAGCCGAAAGCGGAGTAGCCAAAACCACCCTTTATCGTCGCTGGCCGACCAAGGCTGCCTTATGTATGGATTTGTATCTCGAAGTTGCCAGCCGAGAACTACGAGATCCCAATACCGGAGATATTGCAAGTGACCTCAAGCGCATTTTTCTTACGGTCGTGCGTCTGCAGACGCAAACGGTAGCCGGTCCGGCGTTTCTCGGGTTGATTGCGGAGGCACAACTTAACCCCGAGACCCGCAAGGCCTTCCTTGCCGAGTTCGCGATTCACAGGCGGCAACTGACACGCTCTGTGTTGCGGCGCGCCATCGAGCGCGGCGAGCTTCGGTCCGACACCGACATCGATCTGGTCATTGACGCGTTAGGGGGAGCGACAACCTTCAGACTTCTACAGGGGCATGCTCCCCTTACGCGGGAGTTCGCCAGTGATTTGGTCAGCTTAGTGCTGGATGGATGTCGCAGCGCACCTGCCTCAGTCGAGGCACAGGGGTGACGATGCAAAAGACCCAGCACCCCGGTACACTCCGGCCACCCGGAGGGTCTGGACAGGTGCTTCCATGAGGCTCGATGAAAAGCCGATCATTCGCCCATGCCAGGCCACCGAGGTTGCCACCATAGAAGCCATCATCAATCAGGCGGCACAAGCCTATCGAAACGTAATTCCGCCGGATTGTTGGCACGAGCCCTATTTGCGGCGATCGGAACTTGATGCGGAGATTGCCGACGGCGTGAAATTTTGGGGGTGCGAGGAGTTCAATCATCTGGTCGGCATCATGGGGCTGCAAAACATGCGGGGTGCTAGCCTAATCCGGCATGCTTATGTCCGGCCGAACCATCAGCATCGAGGAGTGGGCAGCGCGCTCTTGACTGCCCTTAGCAGCCAAGTCACCGGCAGGCTGTTAGTGGGAACTTGGGCCGGGGCCGGCTGGGCCATTCGCTTTTACCAACGGCATGGATTCCGCCTAGTCTCGGAGAAAGAAAAGGATCAACTGATCAGTATGTATTGGACGATCCCCTTACGTCAGCGGCAGACTTCCGTAGTTCTGGTACGTGCAGAGTGCCCAAGAGTGTGCGCGAATACAAACTTGCAGATCTGAAGCAGGACTGGCAAATCTAGGTGTTTTGGCCAATGCCGGGGGTCTTCACCCAGTTCTTCACCTACACATAGATCAAATCCGAATCGTGCTGCACGCAAAGAACGAAACCAAGGCCGGCATCGAACGGCCGAGTTCTGCTTTGTGGGTTGCTTGTCTAACCTGCGGAAGCTGGCAAAACCAAACTCACAATGGAGCATACCGCCGCGAGAGCTCGCCCATCATTGTCATATTTCGGATCGTAAGACCCAACCCAAGGCCTTTAACGTTAGTGTGGGTGAACAGCTGCCACCGCCTCCGTCACTGCCGCGTTGGTCAATCCGCCCGAAGAAGCCCACCGATTCGCAACCGCGACTTCGCGATCGAGAACATCAAGATCAAGATGAAGGTAAACTCCATCGACTACACCGGCCAGAGACAGGAGACAAGTTTTTAGGTGCTCTAATTTCCGCGACTCGGGCTGTCCCAATCCGGTCTAGAAGAGTAAATTGTTCAGGTTCATTGTCGTGCGGACCTACTAGCACGATTCGCTTTCCCGATACAGGCTCAAAACGTGGTATGCCGGTGGGCAGCTTCTGCCAACATTGGCCACTTAGAATGGCGATCGCTGTCCAAGCGAGCAAAGCAGAGGTCTTAGTAGCTCCAATAACCGCTCAGGCCTACAGCCCATACGCGCCCTCTACGGGCCGGAATCATATGGAACACTGAGAACACCAACCGAAACTCATGCTGATAGAATCTTGGCCAAGCCTCCCGGTCAGCGCTTATCCCCGAGAGCATCATTTGTGTCGATTTGCCCCAACCGCGGTGGCTAGTCCGAGACCCATATAGACTGTACCGGCAACATAACGTTCGTTGTTCACGAAACGTTTCTTACGACGCAACCAATGGGCAGCAGAACCGGCCGAAAGAGCCCACATGCTGTCACTGATATATCCCATGACGGCGAAGGTCATCCCCAGAGCCAAAAATTGCACCGAAACGTGCCCGCGAGTAGGGCTGACAAACTGAGGCAAGAAGGCAAAAAAGAAGATCGCGGTTTTTGGGTTTAGGATGTTCACCACGACTCCCTGCCCGAATACCTTACCCACCGGAATCGGGTGGTCGCAAGCGTGGTCGTTGCTGTGCTTGCCGGGGCGTTCACGAAACTTCTTGATTCCCAAATAAAACAGGTAGCAAGCACCGGCATACTTTACTGCCGAATAAGCCAACGCAGACGAAATCAGCAGTGCGGAAAGTCCCAGGGTGGCGGCCGCCACGTGCACCAGGGTTCCCACGGCAGTTCCAGCCGCCGAGGCGAGACCCGCCGTACGTCCCTGATCCATGCTGCGCGCCAAAATGTAGAGCACTGCGGGTCCGGGAATCACCAATAGCAGAGTCGCTGCGGAAACAAAAACGATCAGCTCGCGCGCAGGTGGGAAAAATAGCATAAGCACTTGGATGTTTGCGGTACACTCACTGTCGCAAAATTCTTCCGCTTTAAGTTAAGCAAGGCTGCTGACCGAGATCAATATGGGAAAAACAATAAATAGAGAGTCTGGCCTTCCTGCGACTCTGGAGATGCTGCTGCTCAAGCGGCCACTTCGCCCGAAAGAAGCTCCCTCACCTTCTCTTCCAGTTCATCGGGAAGAAAGGGCTTCTCCAAAAATCCACAGCGAGTCAGCGATCGTTGACTTTGCTCCGCGATCTGCTCGTAATAGCCAGACATGAACAAAAATTTGACCTCTGGCTTGATATTCAAGATCCGTTCGCGCAAATGCAACCCGTCGACGCGCGGCATCACTAGATCGGTAACCACCAGGTCGATGTCATCGCTATGACGACGGAAAATCTCGAGAGCTTCTGCCCCATCGTTGGCCGCCAGGATTCGATATCTGCGCCGCTCCAAAGAAGCTGCAAGCAATCGCCGGAGGGCAGTGTCGTCTTCCACAATAAGAATAGTCTCGCCACAGGCGTCCTCAAGCTGCGGGCATAGGGTGAGGCGGGCCGGAACTCCTTCATCTTGTACCCGGGGCAGGTAGATACGAAAGGTCGTGCCTCGGCCCACCGTGCTTTCCACGGTCACGTGACCCTCATTCTTTTTGACGATTCCATAAATCGTCGACAGCCCTAACCCGGTTCCTTTTCCTGGTTGCTTAGTAGTGTAGAAAGGCTCAAAAATATGTGTTCGGGTCTCGGTGTCAATGCCTGATCCTGTATCACTGACCGACAACATGACGTAGCTGCCAGGCCGCAAGCCTATGTGGCGACTTACAAAAGCGTCGTCCAATTCCGCATCGGCGGTTTCAATCACTACTCTGCCACCCTCCGGCATGGCATCGCGAGCATTCACCACCAAGTTGATGAGAATGTGCTGAACCTGTCCAATGTCGAGCTTGACCCTACCAAGCTTAGGAGCAAGAATCGGGACCACATCAATGTTGGCGGGCACCAGTCGTCGAAGAAGCTTATGACCTTCCCAGATTGCTTGGTTGAGATCGAGAATTTGCGGTTCGACGACCTGCTTGCGACTGAATGCCAGAAGCTGGCGGGTCAAGGAAGCTGCATGCTGTGTCGCGGTCTTGATTTCCCCAACATAGCGAGTTAATTGTTCATTCTCGCGCGCACTCTCGGCGAGAAGTTCGCTGTAACCGAGAATTACACCGAGGAAGTTGTTGAACTCATGGGCAACACCGCCCGCTAGCTGTCCTACAGCTTCCATTTTTTGTGCATGTCGGAGTTCGCTCTCCATTCGCAAACGCGCACCAATATCTCGCAGGATGATGGTAAACAGCTTCTCGCCCTCGGCATCAGCTTGCGAAATGGTCGCTTCGATGGGAAACTCGTCGCCGTTCGCGCGCAACCCGACCAGCTCGCGCGGTGATTCCAAGGAGCGTCCGGGAAGATCGCTGACTGCGAATTCCTGAATATATTCGCGAAACTTGCGATGAAACCTTTCCGGAATAAAGTGCTCGATGGGTTGACCCAAGGCGTCAGCGCCAGGGAAGCTGAAAATCTGCTCTGCCGCCCGGTTGAATACCACCACGCGAAAGTTCGCATCGATGGTAATGATGGCGTCCATAGCCGAGTTGACGATTCGCTGCAGAAGTTGCTCGTTATGGTGCGATGCGCCTGCGGGCGAGGTCCTAGGCGGCTCCGAGCAAGGTCGACGTAGTTCCAGCAGATTGACCACTTGTTTTGCTAACTTTCGCACCGCGTCCATCTGACCGGGTGTCAAACCGCGAGGAATCGAATCCATTGCACACAAGGTCCCCAAGGCGTAGCCTTCCGCTGATATCAGTGGCACACCAGCGTAAAAGCGAACCCCTCCATGCGTGGCCAATGGACAGGTGGCAAACCTCTCTTTGTCTTCAAGCGTGTCGGAGACGATGACCAGATCAGATTCGAGAATTGTATAGGCGCAGAAGGTCATGTCGCGGGGTACTTCCGGAATCTCCCAACCAACTCTGGCCTTGAGCCAGAGCCGATCAAGATCCATAAACCCAATAAAGGCAATCGGAGTGCCGCAGATAAACGCAGTCAGCCGCGTGAGATCGTCGAAGGTTTGCTCAGGAAGTGAATCAAGAATCCCGTAGCTCCTGAGCTTTTCGAGTCTACCTGTTTCGTTTTCCGGCACAGGGAACTGCACTACGAAATGCCCCCCAACGCGACGGCCATTTCGAAATGAAAAGAACTTACAGTATTGCTTTTAACCTAGGCTGGGACTGGGAGCAATTGTTCGCCTTGGTTCGAGGCGGTTGCCGAGTTAGTGCAGCTTTGAAGCTTTGCCCCCGCGAGCCGAGCAAATAGGGGGTCTGGCTGGGCAAGACGATTTCAGCGATGGCGGAGGCGTAGAGATTCCCAGCTGCCGTCGGCAGTCCAACCTCCGTCCACGATCAGAGCATGGCCGTTGACAAACCCGCTCTGCCGCTCATCGGCAAGAAAGGATACGGCGGCTGCAATGTCGTCGGTAGTCGCGAAGCGCCCCATGGGCACGCGGTCAATAATATCGGCATCGCGGTAGCTACCGGCCGCCTGATCCGTCAGATCCATTTCACTTTTGACCCAGCCTGGGCACACCGCATTCACTCGCACGCCTCGCCCGCCCCATTCCGCAGCTAGAGTTCGAGTAAGCCCAATCAAACCGTGCTTTGACGCATTGTATGCCGCCCGATCGGCGATGCCCAGCAACCCAGCAATCGATGCAATATTTATGATGGAGCCGCTTTTGGCGGCGAGCATTTTTTGTCCAAAGCTTTTGGCAAGAAGGAATGGGGCAACCAGGTTTACCTCGAGCACGCGGCGATAGTCTTCAATGGAGGTGCTTTCTCCGGAAACGATTAAACTGATTCCCGCGTTGTTAACTAGCACATCCACCCTGCCCCAGCGGGCAAGAACGGCGTTGGTGAACTGCTCGACCGTGGGCTCCTCGGCGATATTTCCAGCATATCCCAGGCCGTCGACGCCATGGCACCGAACTGACCGGAGAGCCTCATCCGGCATACGCAGGTCGATAATTGCCACCGAGTAGCGTCTTTCTGCAAGCCTTTCAGCCACCCTCCGCCCAATACCCTGCGCACCACCGGTAACTACGGCAACCTGGCCCACCTGATCGACCATGACTTAACCATCTCCCTCCGGCTTATACGGCCTACTACCATTCAACTGTAATCGGCAGCGCATCGACCCGGCTCTTGGCCGCGCTCTGACGGCGAAACCTGCGAGCTCCGGCGCCAAAGTAGCATCTTGAGAAAGCGAGCATATACGACTTCCCTACTGGAGCGATATCGATCATGGAAAAGTCATCGTTTTACTCAAGCTTCGGCTGCACGGGAGTATCGCTAAAAGATTCCAGACCACGAACCGAGGCGCTTTGCCGAGGATGGGCCGAATCGAATCGCCTGGGCTGCAACAATCAAATCGGGTGGTATGCCTGTACAGCGGCCTGCGCTTCATAATTCACGGTAGATGACTACCGATGATTGTCGGCAACGCCACTCAATTTGGCTAATTTGTAACCTGGCCCTCTCAGGGCTCGTCCCGGCCGCTCGCCCGTGATGCTGCCATTTAGCAGGACGGGCCTGCCATTGACAAAGACATGCCTCATCCCCAAGGAGTAGCGTAAAGGATTGTTGTAGGTGGCCACATCTTGAATCTTGCTGGGATCAAAGACCGCGATATCGGCCGCCATTCCGGGACGAAGAATGCCGCGATCGATGATTCCAGCCCGGCTGGCCGCCTGAGATGTCATTTTTCGAACAGCTTCCTCAAGCGACAGGGCGTGTTGGGCGCGGACATATTCCGCGAGAATGCGTGGAAATGTTCCGAACGCTCGGGGATGAGCCTTGGTCGTACTCAGCGGTCCATCTTCAGCTTGTGCGGGCGAATCTGACCCGTAGGTTATTAGGGGGCTTGAAACCGCCTGCCGAACATCAGCTTCCTCCATGATGGCAATAACCACTTGGCTGTTTCCTCTGTCGGCTGCCGCCACATCCATGGCAGCTTCCCTAGGATCTTTACCCATCGCGCGACCGATTTGCTCGAAGTTCATCCCTTCATATTTCTTGAGATCTGGGTTTAACACTTGGATGAGGGTAACGCCGGTTGAGCCACCGGAGCCCAACCACTGATTCTGCCAGCTGGTGCTAGGCCGGTCCATTTCCTGCTCCGCACGACGCCGCTCGGCGGGATTTTTCAGCCGCTCTAGCATCTTCTCCGTGCCTCCCTCCTGTATCCAACTAGGCAAGCAAGCCACCAACCCATTCGAAGCCCGCGCATAGGGGTAAACGCTGGCTGCAACGTCGATGCCACGGGAGCGCGCTGCTTCGATCCGCTTCAGTACTTCCGCCATGTGCCCGAAGTTCTCCCGATAGGCGGTTTTGAGATGCCAAATCGTGGTGGAAATATCCGCCCGCTGCGCGATGGAGAATACTTCATCCAAGGATGCGAAGATTTGGTCGCCTTCCGAGCGTTGATGGGTGAAGTAGACGCCGCCGTAGCGATGCGCGACTTTAGCCAACTCTACAATCTCTTCTGTCGAGGCAAAACTATCCGGCACATACTGCAACGCCGTGCTCAGCCCGAAAGCTCCTTGTTCCATGGCCTGGCTGACCAAGTTGCGCATATGCTCAAGCTCTTCGGGAGTAGCGGTACGATTGTCCTTGCCCATCACGTAGGTGCGAACTCCCCCCGCGCCCACAAACGTTCCCAAATTGATGGCGGGTTTGGCCCCTTCCAGGCGTTCAAGATACTGCTCGAGTGAGTGCCAATTCAGCGCGACATTGAATTTCCTCGCCTCATCTTCGAAGTCTTCCATCACCCGCTCATTGAGGGGGGCAATGGAGACCCCTTCGCCCGTGATCTCGGTGGTTACAGCTTGAGTGATCTTGCTGGCCGCTCGGCCGTCGACAAGCAGGTTGAATTCCGATTGCCCCTGAATATCGATGAATCCGGGAGATGCAACCAGACCCTCGGCATCAATTCGCTGTCTTGCCAGACCGGCGTCGAGCTTACCCACGGCGGCGATCCGATCTCCGACAATGGCAATATCACCTACAAACCAAGGTGCGCCGGTGCCGTCTACAACATGCGCTCCCCGCAGCAGAAAATCATAGTTGGGTTGTCCAAATGCGCTCGCTGCTAGGATCGGCAAAAGTGCCAGCAGCACTGGTATCGAACACTTACATTGCCATCGGCTGTCGCATGCTCGGGCCGCAACTCTCATATCCTGTGCTCGCATTTTATTGTTTTCTGACGTCCTGTGCGTCAACCAGGGCGAAACCGGCACCCAGGCTTAGCTGGTGCGGGAAACTCGGTTGACCATCGGTTGACAGGATGCTTAGAAACTGTAACCACGTTTGCTGTTATTAGCGCAGCGTCGATTTCCAGCTGCTGCGCCTTCTTCGCCACGAAGATTAGCGGTGCTTCAGCGCCTCCAAATCTTCGAGCGTACGAGGCCAGTCGGCGCCTAACAAACGAGACAACGCGCGATCTGCGAGCACCCTACCACCCGTTTGGCATCGGGCGCAGTAATTAGTTTCCTTGTCGGCATAACGAATACGCAGCACCTTTTCCCCACACCGTGGACAGGGCTTGTCGTAGCGACCATGGACGACCATGCCTGGTCGAAAGGCCGTAACCCCTTCCGGGAAGGCGGACAGTGCTTCGGTTTCCAA
>JAFAPG010000471.1 GCA_019247235.1 Acidobacteriota bacterium | reverse complement strand
GGGCTCGCTACCGTGCCCACCCCTCCCGGGTAGAGGGTCGAGGGGTGCACGTGTCGTCCTTCCATGAGGCAGAACATCTCGCGGCTCACTCGGCTCATGTGCAGAGCTTGGCGATAGAGTTCGCCGGTAAACGGATTCAAGGCACGCATGATGTCGGCGATGGTGCGGTAGCCGTGAGTGTCGGCGTGAGGCGCCAGCGTCATTTGTGCTTTCTCCCAGACCCTTGGATTGGTCTCTTTGACCATTTGCTCGCAAAAATCAACCCCTACTAAGTTGTCTTGAAACAAATTGTGGTCGAACATGTACTCGGCAGCTTCGCCCAAATTGATAATCCAGTCCGCCAGCGGGGTAGGGCGCACGGCGAACGCCATATTCTGCGCGTAGCAGGCACAAGTTGCATGATTGTCACCACAGATTCCACAAATGCGGCTTGTAATCTGATGAGCATCGCGAGGATCCTTACCTCTCATAAAAACGCTATAGCCGCGGAAGATCGAGGAGGTGCTGTAGCACTCGGCCACCTCTCGGTTTTCAAAATCAATCTTGGTAAAAATGCCGAGACTGCCCACAATCCGGGTGATTGGGTCCCAATGCATCTCCACCAGTTTGCGGGTGGCCTTACCTGGATCGGAAGAATTTGGCAACGATGGTATCCAGTTCGTGATGCGGCAGAGACACAGATTCCAGGCTCTCGCCTGAAGAGAACGCTAATACTAGGGACCCACTCGAACCGCGAGCAATAGGGGAAAACCTGTAGAAGCTGCTCGGTAATGTTCTGCTTTTCGGGTTCGAACTCATCGCCTACCCAAATAACCCGATGGTGGCGCCGAAGCAAACGTGAGATTCTCGGAGGTTCATCTGTTCTCGTTCAGGACCGCTGCCGTGCTATTTGCGGAGGAGCTGTGCTCGCCCATGATTCGTTGACCGGCCTCCAGCTCGTGGTATCCCAACCGATGGTGGAGATTGATGTTCTCTGGATCACCGCCGGATTGGGATGCGACGGTGACACGATCGCCATGACTGCGGCGACCCATCCCAGCATTGAAGACATTGTTCTCGGGACCATACCTTGGATTCCAAAAGTGCGCCTTTACAATCCGGTTCTGTCCTATCTTGTGGGTGATGATCTGCTTCAGCACTTCGCTCAGGCCGCCTCCGGCAAGCCAGAACGGCCATTCATCTTGGTGATTGAGGGATCGATTCCGAATGAACGCAACAAAAGCGAAGGATATTGGGCTTCGTTCGGTACCGACCCAGTGAGCGGACAGCCGATCACAACGGTAGAGTGGATCGAGCGTCTGGCGCCCCAGGCCTGGGCGGTATTGGCGGCCGGTACTTGCGCCGCCTACGGGGGCATACACGCCCTCGAGGGCAATCCTACCGGCTCGATGGGCTTGCCGGATTTTCTGGGATGGGATTGGAAGTCCACCGCCAACATTCCCATCGTTTGCCTGCCGGGTTGCCCGGTGGTGCCCGATAACTTTATGGAGGTTTTGCTTTACCTACTGAACATGGCTGCAGGTCGCGCGCCGATGATTCCCCTCGATGATGCCCTGAGACCGAGATGGTTGTTTACTCCGACGGTTCACGAAGGTTGTGATCGCGGAGGCTATTACGAGCAAGCCGATTTCACGGAAAACTACGGCGCTTCGGAGTGCATTGTAAAGTTAGGCTGCTGGGGTCCGGTGGTGCAGTGCAACGTAGGGAAGCGGGGCTGGATGGCAGGCATTGGGGGTTGCCCGAACGTAGGGGGCATTTGCATAGGTTGTACGATGCCCGGTTTTCCTGACAAATTCATGCCATTTATGAATCAGCCGCCCGGTTCTTTACTTTCATCGCACGCCGTCGGAACTTACGGCAAAACCATCAAAGCTTTACGCCGTTTCACCCAAGCGTCGTTGAATAAAGAACCAAGTTGGCGACGCAAACAGCCGTCGTAATCCACCATCAAAGTTCACTTTGGTTGTGCCACGGTCAAGCTATGGCCACTCTGGTTCACCGCCAACTCGATCCACCCGGTGCAGATAAACGCACCAAGGAAAGCCCAGCAAAGGTACAAGATCTCCTGGGTGAGCTGGCGTCGCGATTTTTTTCGAGTCAGCCGCTCGAAAGGATCGAGAATGCGCGATGGGCCACGAATCTGGCCAATTGGGTTCATGCTCGCCAACCCGAACCTGAGCTGATGTACCGTGCCCTGGTCGAACAGATTCCGGCGGTGGTCTTTGTCGCCTATTTGGATGAGGGCATGAGTCAGGCCTATGTCAGCCCGCAGATTGAGGCCGCGCTTGGTTTCTCCCCCGGGGAATGGCTAAAAGATCCTATCCTCTGGTATCAACAACTGCATCCTGAGGACAAAGGGCGCTGGAGTGTTGAGGCCGCCCAGATGTTTTTGACCGGAAAACCGCTCACATCAGCCTACCGTGTTCTTTCCCGCCAGGGCAGAGTGGTGTGGTTTCAATGCGACGCTAAAATGATCCGTCATTCCGACGGGAGTCCGTGGTTCATTCTTGGCGTCGGCTTCGATATTACGGAGCTGAAGCAAACCGAACAAGCGCTCCATGAGCGTACCGAAACTCTGCGCAGCCTCTCCACCCGACTTCTCGAATTGCAGGACCAAGAGCGTCGACGAATCGCGCGTGAACTGCACGACGGTGTGGGCCAATGCTTGGTCGCGCTCAAGCTAAATTTTGAAATGTATGAGCAGCAACCGCGCGAGGAACTCTGGGCCGAGTCCAAAGGTTTGCTCGAGCAATGTTTGACCGATATTCGCAACTTGTCATATCTACTTCATCCTCCGCTGCTCGATGAAGCTGGCCTTCTGCTGGCTCTTAAGGCCTATGTAGACGGTTTTTCCAAGCGCAGCGCCATCGAAGCCGAGCTGAGCCTGCCTGAAGTCTTGCCTGAGCTGCCAAAAGGGGTGGAGATAGCGATCTTTCGCGTACTGCAGGAGAGTCTGACGAATGTTATTCGTCATGCCCACTCTAAACGAGTTCGAATCGTGCTCGATTGCCACCCAACCACCATCGGGCTCACGGTCGAAGATTTTGGACGAGGGATTCAGCCCGAGGTTCTACAAACCTTGCGGACTAGCGGCGCGCGCCCTGGAATTGGTCTAACCGGGATGCAGGAGCGAGTTTCCGAGCTAGGCGGATCCTTTTCGATCACCTCCGGCGTAGACGGAACTGAGGTCGCGGTGACTCTTCCTTTACCCACAGCCTCCCCATTGGGAAGTAATCTCATTGCCATCGATGCGGGACGGCAGAAGCGCCGATGAGACCGGTAAGGATCTTGCTGGTGGATGATCATGAGGCGGTTCGACGTTCGATCGCCGCGCTCCTGCGCATTCACCCCGACTACCAGATTTGCGGCGAAGCCTGCGATGCTCGGGAAGCGATCGAGAAGGCGAAACGGCTGTTGCCTCATGTCGTGCTGCTCGACATCAGCTTGCCCGATATGAGCGGGCTCGAAGTTCTTCCTCAGCTCCGAGCCCATGCGCCAAGCTGCCGGATCTTGATCGTCAGCCAACATGATGCTTTGCACGTTCGAGCAGAGGCGCGGGCGCGCGGTGCAGAAGAGTTTGTCAGCAAAGCCTCTCTGGGCAGCGATCTGCTGCCGGCGATTCAGTCAGCTGTTTCTGAGTCGGGCGAAAAACCAGGCCGCGATGAACGTCACGAAGGTCGGGTCTGCCCGTAGTTGTGCCGCTCGCCCTGGGCCAGCCGCTCGAGCAGCTCTTCGGGCTCAATCGGTTTCGGAAGGAACTCAAATTCGTAGCCTTGCGTTCGCGCCCTCTCCAAGTAATCTGCCGTGGCCGCCTGCCCTGAGATGAGTACGATTCGAGTTGCTGGACAGGCACTCCGCACACCGATCGCCAGCTGAATGCCGTCCATTTTGGGCATGACCACGTCGGTCAGCAAAATATCCGGGCAGCTCTCGCGCACCTGATTGGCAGCATCGAGACCGTTATACGCGCCCGAGGCGGTGAAACCATTTTGATTGAGAATGGCCACCAAGGTATCGGTGATGCTGCGTTCGTCATCGACAACCAGAATACTAGGCTTCATACGATGGTCAGCACTCCTTTAGGCCGCGGTTGAGAGCGAGGAAGACTCGAGGTCGCAGGGCAGGAAGACAGAGAACACCGTCCCACTACGGCCTGGCGCCACACTGCTACGAAAACGTATTGACCCTCGATGTTTTTCGACCAGCGACTTCGATATCCATAACCCTAGGCCGGTTCCGACGTTCTGCTTGGTGGAATAAAATGGCTCAAAAATTTTGCTGCGCGATGGCAGGGAAATGCCTACGCCCCTGTCCGCGATGCTGACGCGAACACCCAATCGCCCTTGCCTGTTCCACTGCCGCGCCGGGCAAACGTGCAAAACGAGAGTACCTTCGTCAGGGGACGCTTCAATGGCATTGGCCAAAATATTCGAGAAGACTTGGCGAATTTCACCTTCTAGTCCGAGAACCTCACAGCCTTCTTGGGCCCGCATGGCCACGCGCAGATTCTTGTAGGCGATTTTGCTGCGGTACAATTCCACGATGTCGGCGAGCAGCTGTGCGACATTTACTTTGACCGGAGAGGTAGTGTCACGATAGAAACCAAGAGTATGGCGCGCAATGTGCACGACTCGTTTCAGCTCGCGGGCGGCACCTTCTAAGTGTTGGCGTGCTTGCTGGGAAAGCGAGCGATCCTGTCTCGCCAAGTAAATAAAATTGGTGATAGCCGCCAAAGGATTATTGATTTCATGCGAGATGGTTGCCGCGAGTCGGCCAGTGGCGGCTAATTTCTCAGTCAGCCGCAACTTTGCCTCCATTTGCTTTCTCTCGGTGACATCGCGAACGAAACCGGTGAACAGGCGTTTATTGTCCTTGCTCGATTCGCCCAAAGACAGCTCGAGCGCGACTTCGCTTCCGTCTTTGCGTCGGCCTCTCATTTCGGCACGCTCCCAATCGAGAGGGCGCGATCCGGTCGGCAGGTGGCGATGGATGCCTGGAGTCTGTGGCCGAGGAAGATAGTCAGGTATAAGCACGGTGATGGGGGAGCCGACCATCTCTTCGACGCTAAAGCCAAAAATTTTTTCCGCGGCACGATTGGCAAATAAAATTGTGCTCTGCTCGTCGATGCGAAAGATACCATCCGCGGCGGTCTCTGCCATTGTACGAAAGCGTTCTTCGCTCTCGCGTAATGCTTCTTCAGAACGCTTTCGTTCGGTGATGTCACGGGCGATGGTCGAGCCACCGATGACCTGCCCGGCGGCGTTTTTAATGGGCGAAATAGTGAGCGATACATCCACACGTCGACCGCCTTTAGTCAATCGCTGCGACTCCTGCTGCGCAATACGCTTGCCCGCCCTGAGCTCTTCCAGAATCCGCGTTTCTTCATTGTGCAGGTCCGGGGGAACCAGGAGCAGCACCGATCGCCCCACAATCTCCTCGGGTTGATATTCAAACAATCGGGTCGCGGCAGCATTCCAGCTGGTAATGGTCCCGTCCAGGGTCTTGCCGATGATGGGATCTTCAGACGACTCGACAATAGCCGCCAATCTCGATTCGCTCTGCTCAGTTTTTGCGATCTGGTGTTCAAGCTCGAGCTGCTGCAGGCGCTCTACCTCCGCCAAATTTTCCTGCAATGCCCGTTCCGTCTCCTTCAACTCGGTTACATCAAAGCCTACTCCGTGGATGAACCACGGGCGGCCGTCGGCTCGCCGCACCAGTTTGGCTTCACAGTGAAACCAAACCACTCGCCCATCTCGCGCGATCACTCGATAGACAGATTTCAACGGCTCACCCGTCAAAAACAGCTGAGCGGCCTCGAGACTCCAACGATTCCTATCATCGGGATGAATCTGCCGATACCACTGAATGGGATTATCTAGCCATTCCTCGCGGGAGAATCCGAGCATTTGCTCGATATGGGGGCTGACATAGACCTCACTGATCGTGCCATCCACTACCGCCATAAACACCACCGCGGGAATCTGCTCCACCAAGACCCGATGCCGGGCTTCCATGCTGGGGAGAGTTTCGGGACCGGAAAAGGAGGTGTTTACCTGTTCAGACGAGAGCGGACTCGGGGTTTGTTCCCGGCGCCCGTTAACCAATTTGGCGAGCTCTTGAATGAGAGTTGCAAAGCCATTCGGTGCTCCCGACGTGTCGGGAGGAGACGACACCGGCTGACTAACACGGGATGTATCGCCAGAGACACTCATGTTGGTTGCGAGCGCCGTGGAGGGGCCGCCACGGCTGGCCACGACGCTTGGCTGTCGACGTCAGAACTGGAGGCAGCGCCCCGCGGTTCTTGGTTCATTCTGCCATAGATGAGTTCCTGGTGCCCATCCGAGTGACGGGCGTAAATCCAGGCACCAAGCGGAGAAGCGTTGGACCGACTAAAGAGATCGCGAACTGGCATCTTTGCCTGGAGCGTTTAGATGCAGGGTAGCCGTCGCTTGCTGGCCGGGTAAGCGCCAAAGCCGGAAGCAGCTCTCAATTTATAAGCCTCATTCGTGGGCCTAAACGCAGCCAACCTTGTTATCGCGGTATCAGCCAATTTGGTCTGCCAGTCACTGCGGCAAGAATTCAAGTCTTCAGCGGCAATTCACGCCTTGGCTCGATGAAAGCTCGGTGAGCACATTTTCATCGGGAAAGCTGTAGGCTCCAGCTAAGGCGAAGGAGGGTGATTGGAACTCGAACCATTCAAGCAGAGCCTCATTTTGCGGGTGGTAGGTGTGCCCATGGCTACGAATGGCGACGGTAGCGTTGGGGAGGCCTTCGATGACGTCGCCCACTTCCAAATCGTCCTGACAATTGCCGTTAGGTGACCGCCACCAGGGCGTGATGCCGTGCAAGCCGTCGCTTCCTACGAAAGGATCGTTCAAGCTTTCGCTAATTTCATGACTGAGCGCGGTGACATCTTCAAAGCCAGGGGCGAAAACGCCCGAACTGATCCAACTGGAATAATTCAGCACATAGCGTTTCTCCCGGAAGTCGTTGGCTGCCGTGCCCGGGAAGGAATCATAGGTATGAAAGCCGACTACGCAGCATTGATTCGGATCTCCGTGAAGGTAAAGATAAGTGTTAGGAAATAAGAAGGTTGAGATGTCCGCGCTGGTGATGTCACCGGCGCTCTCGGCAGCACCCACGGGGCTTTTCGGATCGCCCGCAGTCCCGGGAAATAGCAGGGCAGCAAAGGTTTTGATATCGACCAGTACAAAGGCGCAACAGGAGCCATCGCCATTGAGAGCAAAGAAATACTTTCCCCGAGGAACCCGCAGGATCCGTTCCTGGCGCAGGCGCGGCCGCAGCAGAGTGTGCCAATCAGGCAGCATGAGACTATAAAACTCCGCGCGCTGAACGGCATCGGAGAACTGGGTGGGAATATCGCTGCTTGTGTAGTCAGAGCTCTGGAAGATGGGCGAATTGAGGACATCGTCGACAAAGGGCCGCACCGACGAGTGCAAAGGCTGGCCGTTGACCTGGCGCAACGAACCATCGCTATCCAGCAGATCGAGCGAGACGGGGACAACGGGAGCATCGAACACCGTTGTACCTCCCTGTTCCGGTGCGCTACCCGCCATGGTGTAAAACCAACTGTTTCGTCGAATCCCGTCCCCATCGACTCCAGGAGCCTGGTACTCCCCGCTAAAGGTGCGGATGGTATCGAGAGCAGGGGCGGGGTAGGCATCAGCCAACTTCGAATTCTTCTGATGGCGAGGCACTAAGACGGTGAACTCGCGATGAGCATTCGCAAGCGATGGAGCGATCTGGTCGCGGGATTGTCCCAGGCTGGGAACGTTCAGCAGGGAAACCGCCAGAACCGAATAAACCGGCAAAACTCGGCGTCGAAGAGGGCGCACCGCCACCACCTCCCATCAAGTTACTTCGATGGCGAGAGACTTGCAAATTGGAGGCAGTAAAAACCTGGTTAATTTACTTTGGGCCGGGTGATTGCGCCTTCCGAGGCCGAAGCTACCAAAGCGCTGTATTTCGCGAATACCCCCGTCGAATAGCGTGCTTTGGGCGCTTTCCAATGAGCCATGCGATGTTTGATCTCGGCATCGCTCACTTCGATTTCGAGGATACCTTGGTTTACGTCAATATGAATCCTGTCTCCCTCCCGCACGGCAGCGATGGGGCCGCCCAGAGCGGCTTCGGGAGAGACGTGGCCAATCATCAGGCCATGGGTGGCTCCGCTGAAACGCCCATCGGTCACTAGCGCCACCGAGCCGCCCAAGCCTTCGCCAACAATAGCCCCGGTCACGCTGAGCATCTCACGCATTCCCGGCCCGCCGCGTGGACCTTCATTACGAATGATGAGGACGTCGCCTGAACGTATGGATTTGCCGGTTACCGCCGCCATGGCGTGCTCTTCACATTCAAACACCCGTGCCGGCCCGTGATGACTTTGGCGCTCATGGCCGCTGATCTTAGCCACACATCCCTCGGGAGCCAGATTGCCGCGCAAAATCACCAGGCCTCCGGTTGGTTTGAATGGCTTATCGAGCGGCGCGATGACTTCCTGATCGGGAGTCTCAACCGCCGCTGCGGCCTCTTCGCCAATCGTCTTACCCGTTACGGTAGGGGCCTGCGCGTGCAGATTTTGTCCCGACAATAGGCGTTTGGCGAGCAAGCGGATACCGCCGGCGCGATGCATATCGACAGCCACGAACCTCCCCGAGGGCTTCAAATCACAAAGCAGAGGTGTGCGTTCGCTAACCCGTTGAAAGTCTTCCATGCGGAGGTCGATCCCAGCCTCGCGGGCAATTGCCAGTAGATGCAGCACGGCGTTGGTTGAGCCGCCGGTCGCCGCGACCGCGGCGATGGCATTTTCAAATGCTGGTCGGCTGAGAATATCTCTGGTTTTGGTCCCGCGTCGTAATAAATCGACGATCAGCTTCCCGGAGTGCAGGGCCAACTCATCCTTGTCCACATC
>JAFAPG010000470.1 GCA_019247235.1 Acidobacteriota bacterium | reverse complement strand
GGTGAGCAATGACGCGCTCAACTTCGATGTGCCGATACGTGCCCGAGGGGAGGACTCCGCCGGCCAATTCGAGTGCCTCGGCTAGACTGCTTTCCTGGTCGAGCTCATAGATGGCGGGGTGCATCACCATTCCGGCTATAGTTACTTCCCGACCCACCGCGGGGACTTGGATTGTGTCGCCAGACTGAATGCGCGCAACTTCGTTGTGCACGCCGTGCAAGAGAAGATCGTAGGCATCCACTTCTTGTATCAGCTCTTTGCCGCGAAGCACTCGTAAGTGACGCAACGAGCCACGGGAAGTCGGGCCTCCGGCGGCATACAAGGCATTGAGTGGAGTTGAAAGAGAACTGATGTCGTAAGGGCCGGGATTTTCAACCTCCCCAACGACGTAAACTCTTATACTTCGAATTCGGGAAAGGGATACATCCGCCTCTACTTCCCGAAATTGAGTTCGCAAAGCAGCTTGGACCACACGCTGAACGTCTCCCAAGGTTCTGCCTGCGACCTCGATGGTGCCCACTTCAGGCAATGCCACGCGACCAGAGCGATCGACGGTGCGCAGTAAACGTCTTGCCACACCACCCCAAACATCGATGCTTAGACCATCTCCCGGTCCGAGCACGTAGTCGGGCCCCGCGGGGAGATCGATGGGCAAGCGATCGAGGTTCCCGGTGCCATTACGAAAAATGTTAACCCCAAACTGTTCTAACGCGGGTGTCCGTTGCGAGACCTGAGAGTACAACTCATACAGAGAGGGCACATTTGCGTAGGGGTTGGGTCGTCGACGCATCTGTGGACGATCCAAGTTCAGATCTTGTCGGGAAGGCAGCTTTTTCCGCGGTTGCGCCAGCGACGCCTGGAGATTCAGATCGTTTAAGCCGACAGAATCTGAGTCTTGTCGTTGATCGCTTTGGAGAGAGCCGCCGAAAGACTGCGCGTCAAGGTTCCCGGCGAAACTCTGTCCCATATCGGTCCGCCCTTGGGCCGGAGTGCTTCCGTCGAGCGTGCTCATACTTGTCTCGGACGGTGATGAGGTGGCGCTTAATAATGCCGGCAGTTGATCGGGCGTAATGCGAGACATCGCGGTAGAATTCAGGGAACCGCCTTCGATGCCCATGCCCTCATAAAAATCCTGGTTCTTAGGCACATCGGTCATCTCTAGCTGACGCGCAGGATTATCACTGTTTGGAGTAGTCTGGGGAGCCGCAGGGGGGGAAGGAATTGTATTTAGATTCGGCTTTGCCGGCGGCAATGTGTAACGCTCGATGTCCTCCTGCCTTTGCCAATATTCCTCTTCTTGGCTAGCAGTTTTTCGCTGTCCATTTTCCGCCGCATTTGGGGATTTGACTTCAGTGGAAGGTCCAAGGCGCGCGGGCAATCCCCTCTGCGCCTCCATCTCTTGTTTGGTGGGTTTCACCCTCACATAAAAGCGGTTTTCGATTTCGCGGGTAGCGAGAACACAGACATTGTGATCTTCCCTAAGTAACTGAAACAGAGCGTCATCGGTAAGATCTTCCGGTTCCAAAACCCGGCCCTGCTCATAAGCTTTGCGCACCAAGACCCGTTTTACCTGCAAGAGGAGCCCAGTCTCCTGGCGAAGCAATTCGATAATTTTGTCCGCCGAAAGCGCCACCGTTTGCTCCGCCTCGAGCTCGGCGCGAGATTGCGGGGCAAGGCTTCGATCAACTCGGGCAGGGTTAGCCTGTCCGCGGGCCGGGGTCAAACACATCGAGCAGATAGCGATGACGAACACGATATGGACAGACCAAGTCCCTATCATCGGTTCGCGAAGGTATTTTTGTGTGCGCATGGCTAGCTCCGGCGTTGAATGGAACAAAAAGACGGTGTTTCTGGACGTTGCACTATTCCCTGCACCTATCGGCTCAAAGATCACGGCTGAAAACTTGCTGCCATCTATAGCTTCGCCACCTCACTTACATTCCGGCACTTGTGAGCTAGCCCGCTTAAGTTTTTTCCGTACAGCAATTTGCAACCAAATCAGTGCACCCAGAACTTCTACATGACGCGTTGCAATCCAGGCCGAGTCTTTCCTCGAATTACGTTTAAAATTCCTTGTTCGGAACTCTCGACCGGCGCAGATTGAATATCCGACCAGAAGAACACGCTGTTATCCTGCTCGGCAGCCACGGCCAGAACCTTCACCCGAGGATGGTGGATAAGCAGGTACTCGCAAATGGCGGGGCGTTCATTTGGACTGTCCAGAGCGATGATGACGAAATCGGGTTGTGACTCGGCCACTGCTTGCGCGATTTTCGAGTCGTCTTCCAGTTCACCTAAAACTTCTATGTCGGGCTGTTCGGAAATGGTCGCGAGAACTAGATCTCGCATGAGCCGGGGCCGATTAGCCACCAACACTCGGATTTTTCGCATGGCATGCTCCAAGCAGGGACGCGAGTCCTCCGATTATCTGCAGCCGAGCGGGCAAATATAAGAAACAAAACTGTCCTGCTTAGCCGGTGGGCGGCTTGGTACCAAAAGCCGTGTGCCTAGAGGAGCGAGTACCAATCCCCGTGGTACCAGGTACCAATTTTGTACCAATGACCACCAGGAAAGTTAAAATAAGGTAAACAACAGGCTGAATTAGCGGACTTGGCTAAGCGAGAATAACCGAAGTGAAGCAGCCGCGGCCATGCTCTCAGGAACCTGGTTCTAGATGGTTGCTCCTTCCATTCGGCAGATATCAACTACCGCCAGGCGGTGCGAGGCCCCGACTTTGCGCAGCATGCGATGAATGTGATTGCGAACGGTGTGTTCCGCAAGTTGGAGCTCAGCGGCAATTTCTTTGTTAGTCAGGCCGCG
>JAFAPG010000467.1 GCA_019247235.1 Acidobacteriota bacterium | reverse complement strand
CATTGGGATTCGATCAGGAGATCAGGCACTCTACTCACCAGCAGGGAGAGAGCGGCGTCATGCGGTCGATTCAGCGAGTTCGGGTTATAGATTCTCATTCGGGAGGCGAGCCGACAAGGCTGGTCCTCGCTGGAGGCCCGGATCTCGGCAACGGGCCGCTGGCTGAACGTCTGTCGCTCTTTTGCCGGGACTTTGATTGGTTTCGCTCGGCGGTGGTGAGTGAGCCGCGGGGATCCGATGTAATGGTCGGCGGACTGCTCTGCCGTCCGGTCGATCCTTCAGCCAGTGCGGGAATCATTTTCTTCAACAATGTCGGTTATCTGGGAATGTGCGGCCACGGCACCATCGGTCTCATGGTGTCATTGAAACACTTGGAGCTCTTAGACATTGGCGAGCACAGGGTGGAAACCCCGGTCGGCATGGTGACTACTACCGTGCACGACAACCAAGCTGTCACCGTACAGAATGTCCCCAGTTACCGAAAGCTCGCCCGGGTACCGCTCGAGGTTCCTGGTTTTCGTAAGGTGCAAGGTGACGTGGCCTGGGGTGGAAATTGGTTCTTTCTGATCGAGGATCACGGTCTCGATCTCACTTTCGAAAACATTGAATTGCTGACTGCCTTCACGTGGGCGGTTCGGAAAGCCTTGAAGGCCGCGGGTATCACAGGGGATGGCGGTAAGGAAATAGATCATGTCGAGCTGTTCGCACCTTCGGAGCTGCCGGGTGTGGACAGCAAGAATTTCGTGCTTTGCCCGGGCAAGGCCTATGACCGTTCGCCCTGTGGCACAGGCACAAGCGCAAAGCTTGCATGTCTCTATGCGGATGGTAAGTTCAGCGAGGGGCAAACCTGGCGTCAGGAAAGCATCGTGGGCAGCGTTTTCGAGGGCACGATATCTCTTCGTGGCCAATTGCTCTATCCCAGCATTACTGGCAGGGCCTACGTCAGCGCAGAAGCTGATTTGCTGCTTGATCCCTTAGATCCCTTTCGCAATGGCATTCGCCTATGAGTCGAAGCTATGACGTCGTTATTGTAGGCGCGGGTATTGTGGGCGCTGCCTGCGCCGAAGAGTGCGCGCGACGAGGGCTGCGGGTAGCGATCGTCGAGGCGGACTTTGTCGCAAGCGGGGCCACAGCCGCCGCCATGGGACACATTGTCGTCATGGATGATTCGGAAGCGCAATTTGCTTTGACCCGGTATTCACAACAGCTCTGGCATGCGCGGCGTTCCGAACTGCCGGCAGACGTGGAGTTTGAACAGTGCGGAACGATCTGGGTGGCTCCCGGCGAAGAGGAGATGGTAGAGGCGCGGCGGAAACAGGCACAGTTTCTCGAGCGCGGCGTTCCCGCTCAGCTCCTAACCCCCGAAGAGCTCGAGCGACTGGAACCAAAACTGCGACGGGGAGTTGCCGGCGGACTTCTGGTTCCTGAAGATGCCGTGCTCTACCCACCCTGCGCGGCTCGATTCATCCTGGATCGGGCACAGATGAATGGTGCCAAACTTTTTTTGGGCGTGCCCGCTTCCCGTATTCGTGGAGGCTATGTCCAACTCGCCAACGGACTCGAACTTTCTGGGAGCACTGTAGTCAACGCGGCGGGTGCTGCCGCCCCGCTACTTTCTCCCGGTCTTGAGGTAAAGAAACGCAAAGGTCATTTGGTGATTACCGATCGCTACCCGGGAATGGTGCGCCATCAGCTTGTCGAGCTCGGTTATGTCGCTAGCGTACACGCCACATCCCTGGATACGGTCGCCTTTAATGTGCAACCGCGAAAAACTGGACAGGTGCTGATTGGTTCATCACGGCAATATGAAGTTGAAACGAAAGATGTCGATCATGTGATTCTCGGTCGCATGCTGCAGCGCGCCGCGCACTTTATGCCACAGTTGGGACGCCTGTCTGCCATTCGGGTCTGGACGGGATTTCGCGCCGCTACAGCCGACCGCCTGCCTCTGATTGGTTGGGATCCCTCCGACCAGAATGTCTATGTGGCGACCGGGCACGAAGGGCTCGGCATTACGACTTCTTTGGGAACGGCAAAGCTTTTTGTGGATGAACTCACGGGCAAAATTCCTCAGATTCCCAGCGCCCCGTACTCACCGGCCCGAATCAGCATCAGCGTGCATGCCCATGCCTAGCCACGTTACGGTCACGGTGAACGGTAGGACAGTGGCAGTCGAGCTGGGCACGACCGTCGCGTGTGCAATGGTCATGGCCGGCGCTCATTGTCGAACCTCGGTCAGCGGCGAGCGACGAGGTCCACTGTGTGGAATCGGCATCTGCTTTGAATGTCGTGCCCAAATTGATGGCGTACCGCATCGCCGCACTTGTCAGATTCTTTGTTGTTCGGGCATGGAAATCCGTAGCGATGACTGGAAACGGTAGCGACAGATTCGATGTAGTAGTAGTGGGTGGTGGCCCGGCCGGCCTTGCCGCCGCTGCAAGTGCCGCGGAGTGCGGGGTCAGGGTTGCCCTTGTCGATGATCAGGTCGATTTTGGTGGTCAGGTGTGGCGTGCGCAGGCTAATGACCAGCAAGCGCCGGCGGTCGATTGGATCCGAACTCTGGAGTTAGCAGGGGTTCAACTGTTTCGCGGGACTCGGGTCTTCGACTGGGGCTCAGGCAATGTATTGCGCGCCGAGCAAGGCGACCAGCTCTGTGAAATTGGTTACCACAAGCTGATTTTAGCCACCGGCGCGCGCGAACGTTTTTTACCATTTCCTGGTTGGACGTTGCCGAATGTCATGGGAGCGGGCGGGCTACAAGCGCTGGTTAAATCTGGCCTGGTCATTAAAGACAAACGCGTGGTCATTGCGGGTACCGGTCCCCTGCTTCTGGCGGTCGCCGCCTATGTGCGTCAACGCGGTGCAAATCTGCTTCTGATCTGTGAGCAGGCTGCTCGCGCGGCCCTGGCGAGATTCACTTTCGGCCTGCTGGGTCATCCCAAAAAAGTCGGCCAAAGCCTAGCGCTTTTGAAAGCGACTCGCGGGGTTCGTTTCGTCACCGAGAGCGCCATCATCGCTGCTCATGGCACACGGGTTCTAGAGCAAGTTGAAATCAGTGTCGCGGGGAAAAACGAAATCATCGCCTGCGATTATCTGGCCGCTGGATTTCATCTAGTCCCCAACACAGAGTTGCCCGCTCTGGTTGGATGTCAGTTGGAAAATGGGTATGTTGCCGTAGACGAATATCAGCAGACGTCAAAGGCGGGCACCTATTGCGCGGGAGAACCAACTGGAATTGGGGGTCTCGAGCTGGCCCTCATGGAAGGGCAGATCGCTGGTTTCGCGGCCGCCGGTCACCACAGGCTGGCCAAAAAGTTCTTCTCGCGACGGAATCAACTCAGGCGCTTTGCCAGCGCCATGAACCGGGCATTTGCCTTGCGGGAGGAGCTAAGGAACCATACTCTCGCCGAGACGATTGTGTGTCGCTGCGAGGATGTCACCTATAGCCAGCTGCAAAAGCATCGCTCCTGGCGCGCGGCCAAGCTTGACACCCGCTGTGGCATGGGACCTTGCCAAGGCCGGATCTGCGGCCCGGCCACCCAGTTCCTGCTGAATTGGTCCCTCGATGCACCTCGGCCTCCGGTGTGGCCCGCGGCGGTCGAGCATCTCGGGACAAGCATCGAAGGACCGCAACCTGAGTACAGCCGGATTGTGAGGAGTGCATGAACTGGACCGGTGTAATGCCTGCAATAACAACCTGCTTTGAGGATCATCTCGAGGTCGATCACGCCTTCATGGCAGACCATTGTCGCAGGCTGCTCGATAGTGGCTGTACGGGAATCGTGCTGCTGGGGTCCCTAGGTGAAGGAGCCACCCTATCTTTCGAAGAGAAGATTGCAATTGTTGGTAACTGCGTAAAAGCCACGAAAGGACGCGCGCCGGTCGTTGCATCCATTTCCGCTCTCTCGACTTCGGAGGCCGTGTCGCTGGCAAAAGCAGCGGCCGCAGCCGGTTGTGACGCGCTGATGGTCCTACCGCCCTATGTCTATCAGGGCGATTGGCGGGAGATGAAGGCCCATGTAAGTGCCATATTCCGTGCTACCCCGCTCGGGTGTATGCTCTACAACAATCCGGTAGCCTATGGAACAGATTTTCTGCCCGAACACATTCAGGAGTTGGCCGAAGAGTTCGGAAATTTGGAATCGGTGAAGGAGTCAAGTGCCGATGTCAGGCGAGTAGCCGCCATCCGCGCTCTGACGGGCGAGCGGCTGGAGGTTTTTGTGGGCGTGGATGACGCGATTCTCGAAGGAGTGGGGGTTGGGGCGACGGGTTGGATCGCCGGACTGGCGAATGCCTTGCCCCGGGAATCGGTTGAGTTGTTCAACCATGCCAGCGGTTGTGATCACAAGAAGGCGTTTGATCTGTATCGTTGGTTTTTACCCTTGCTCCGCTTCGATACCGTTCCGCAATTCGTGCAGCTGATCAAATTGGTTCAAGCTGAAGTCGGCATGGGAAATGCTCGAGTGCGCCCTCCGCGATTGCAGTTAACTGGAAAGGCGCTCGACCAGGTTAAAACCATCATCCAAGAAGCTCTGCGCAGCCGACCCCAATGCGTGAATGGCGCGGCAGTGCCGGCGAAATGATTCCAGGAGTTTCCGCGTGATATTGTCCGGGCGATCCCTAATTGGATCTGGTGGTGGCAGCGAGACGGGTGCGGTCTTCCGCGCGCTCAATCCGGTCACAGGCGAGAGGCTGGATCCACCGTTCTATTCAGCCACCGAGGCCGAAGTGGAGGAAGCGGTCCGTTTTGCCGATCAAGCCTTTGCCGTCTATAGCCGACTTTCCGGGGGTGAGAAGGCGCGCTTTCTGCGCTCCATAGCGTCAAACATCGAAGCCCTATTGTCGGAGCTGGTCGAGCGGGCGGGGCCAGAGACGGCGCTCCCGAAAGCTCGGTTGGAAGCGGAGACGGCGCGCACCTGCGGACAACTGCGATTATTCGCCCAGGTGGTAGAAGAGGGCTCCTGGGTCATGGCTCGCATTGATCACGCGGATCCTCAACGCACGCCGATTCCGAAGCCCGACCTGCGATCCATGTTACGCCCCCTCGGGCCAGTGGCTGTGTTTGGTGCCAGCAATTTCCCGCTGGCGTTTTCCGTAGCCGGCGGCGATACGGCGTCGGCGTTAGCGGCGGGCAATCCGGTCATAGTAAAAGCCCACCCCGCACACCCAGGAACTAGCGAACTGGTCGGTAGTGCCATACAACGAGCGGTTCAGGATATGCACCTTCCTCAGGGGGTGTTCTCATTATTGTTCGACGCCGGTCACGAGGTAGGTTCGCGCCTAGTGCAACATC
>JAFAPG010000462.1 GCA_019247235.1 Acidobacteriota bacterium | reverse complement strand
GTACGAATTTTTCTGATGACACCGCGACACTTTATCGCAACAACGGAAATGGAACGTTCGATGATGTAACCTTTTCTGCCGGACTCGGCCTCCATACCCAGTACTTGGGTTGGGGGACAATGTTCTTCGATTTCGACAATGATGGCTGGCCGGACCTCCTGCTGGTCAATGGCCATGTTTATCCCGAAGTCGACAAACAACACTTGGGGAGCAATTACCGCGAGCCAAAAATCTTGTATCACAACAATGGCAACGGAACCTTTTCTGATATTTCTGCCCAGGCGGGCTCGGGAATCGGCCAACCGAGTTCGGCGCGAGGTCTGGCGATTGGAGATCTCTGGAATAATGGTCAACTTTCGGCGGTGATCAGCAACATGAATGCCCACCCGAACTTGCTGGTGAACCAGCTTCCATCCCGAAATCATTGGATTGCATTTCGCCTGATCGGTACCCGTTCCAATCGCGATGGCATTGGCGCCCGGGTGAACTTAAAAGCCGAGGGCCGCGTACGAGTAGATGAGGTTCGTAGCGGCTCGAGCTACTCCTCAAACAGCGACAGCGCGTGCACTTTGGACTGGGCGAGGCCAATAAAATTGATTTTGTTGAAGTGCTCTGGCCGAGTGGTTTGGTTGAGCGATTCGACCACCTTGCCGTCGATTCTATCCACTCGCTCGAGGAGGGTCGCGGCAGGCCTGTCGAGCACGACCGGCCATGATCTCGAGAAGGCATTTGCTTTCGCCCCGAGGTTCTGCGTTTCGCCGCGCCACGAATGGAGACTTATGAGAGTAGAGAATTTTCGACTGCTTTCATTGAGATCCCTTGTCCTAGCAGCCCTCGTAGCCTGGCTGTCGCTCAGCCCTCGAGCTCCGCAGAGCCTGGCGGCGCAGACAAAAATGGGAGTCGCTCCCGACCCTTGGTGGAAGCATGCAGTGATTTATGAAATTTATCCTCGCAGTTTTCAAGATTCGAACGACGACGGTGTGGGCGACCTGAACGGCATTACCGCCCGGCTTGACTACTTAAAAGAGCTAGGAATCGATGCTATCTGGATTACACCTTTCTTTCCTTCGCCGCAGGTAGACTTTGGCTACGACATCTCTGATTACCAAGCCATTGATCCGCAGTATGGCACCATGGCGGATTTCGATCGCCTGGCGAGCGAAGCCCGAAAGCGGAACATTCGCATTATCTTGGATTATGTTGCCAATCACACCTCCGACCAGCATCCGTGGTTTCTCGAGTCGCGTTCTTCTCGCAATAACCCCAAGCGCGATTGGTATATCTGGCGCAACGGTCGCGAAGCTACTTATCCACCTAATAATTGGCAATCCTGGTTTGGCCATTCTGCCTGGACCCAGGATCAAAAGACCAATCAGTGGTACTACCACTACTTTTACATTCAGCAGCCCGACTTAAATTGGCGCAACCCTGAAGTGCGTCAGGCGATGTACGATGTGCTGCGATTTTGGTTAGCTCGCGGCGCGAGCGGCTTTCGCATGGATGCAGTGTCCCGCCTGTTCGAAGACCCTGGCCTGCACGATGATCCCATCCTGCCCGGGAAGAACGCTTTTGGCGATCCCAACATCCAGCACAAATACACCCAGGATCTCCCCGAAGTGCACGAGGTCATGCGCGAAATACGGACCCTGGTCGACGGCTACGCGGGGAATCCGGTTTTGATCAGCGAGGCCGATGAACCCACGATCGAGGATCTGGTACGGCAATACGGCACAAATAATGATGAAGTACAACTTCCTATGGACTTCCAAGTCGCCGATGTAAACCGGCTCTCTGCCCCCGAGTTCCGCAAATTGCTGGATGAAATTGAGTTCAATGTTGTCGAAGGCCAACCCTACTTTTTCTTCAGCAACCACGATCAGGCGCGCATCTGGGACCGCTATGGCGACGGCTCCCACAATGATCAGATTGCCAAATTGATGGCCGCCCTGCTGCTCACCACCCGAGCCACCCCGCAGATGTACTACGGCGAAGAGCTGGGCATGCGCACCACCACTCCTACACGCAGAGAAGACGTAAAAGATCCGGTAGGGCGCACGGGCTGGCCTAAAGATAAGGGTCGCGACGGAGAACGCACGCCCATGCAATGGGATTCTTCTCGGAACGCTGGCTTCAGCAAAGCGACAAGAACCTGGCTGCCACTCCCCCCCACAGCAACCCAGTACAACGTGGCCGTCGAGGAACGCAACCCTGATTCGATACTCAATTTTTACAAACAGGTGATCCGCCTACGACGCGATGAACCCGCATTGCGGGAGGGCGACTATGTGGCGGTGAACCGCGATGATCAAAACGTCCTTGCTTACGTACGAAAAAGCCGCAACGGCAAAGATGCCATTCTGATCGCGTTGAACATGAGCCCGCAATCTCAGACGGTGAGCTTCAAACTGCAAGGCTTTGGGGTAGGGGGAGACAGCTTGCATATCCTAGTAGCCGCGCCCCCGCAAAGCGCTTCTGAGTGTTCGCTCCACGACGTCGAGCTACCCCCGTTGGCCGTCCTTATCGCCGCGGTGAAATAGCCGGGATGGTGGGAAAGCTCACGGTTTTGATCACGCCTTGTCCCTCGCCTACGATCACGAGCTGATTGACGGCAACGTTCTTCAGTGTATCGATAAGCCCGCTCGGCCAGCGGACCTCAAGCCTGTCCACTTTTTCCGCCTTTCCCACACCAAAATGAACGCGTAAATCGCTCTGCGAGAAATAGCTGCCCCCGCTGCGAACCTCATCCATCTGGCGGTGGGGCTGGAGATCGCCCGGCCCGGTGGTGACACACACGACGCGAGCGCCGATCCCGCTGCGATTGGATTTTGTGCCCACAGTTTTTACCTTGATCCAGTTGTTTCCGCTTGTCGAATCACAGCGCAAAAGCTGAGGCAGCCCGTTAATAGTGTTCACCACCACGTCGATATCTCCGTCATTGTCAAAATCGCCAAAGGCGCAACCCCGCCCCGAGGAAGGGGTCGAGATACCGGGGCCAGCCATCTCGGAAACATCAGCAAATTTGCCGTTGCGCAGGTTGCGATAAAGAAGCTTTCGTTGCTGGTATCCAGCCTCGGTTTTTAGCTGCTCGACCTCGGGATATACATGACCGTTGGTGATTAAAATGTCGGGCCAGCCATCGTTGTCAAAGTCCAGGAATCCGCAACCCCAGCCCAGGTATTGTGTATGCGCACCCAGCCCGGCGCTGAAGGTGGTGTCTTCAAAGTTCGCCCCGCCCAGATTGTGATACAGGGAGGGGGTATCGCCGGCAAAGTTGGTTTTTACGATGTCAAAGTTCCCGTCGAGGTCGTAATCTGCGGCCGAAACGCCCATGCCCGCCTGCGGCTTTCCATCGGGGCTCAAGGCGCAACCAGCCTCAACCGCTATGTCGATGAATGTTCCGTTCTTCTTGTTCTGGTAGAAGGCGCTGGGAGCCGAGTCATTGGCCACGTAAATATCGGGCCAACCGTCATTATCAAAGTCTCCCGTTAGCACCCCTAAGCCGTAAGTTCCGACGGAATCGAGAATGCCGGCCTGCCGGGAGACGTCGCGGAAAGT
>JAFAPG010000461.1 GCA_019247235.1 Acidobacteriota bacterium | reverse complement strand
GTTCAAGCACCCGGCGCTCTTCGGCCAGGATGTGGGACGAGCGTTCGATTTGTTCCCCGAACATGCGGAACATGCTCGAGGAGATTAGTGAAGTAAACAACACCGAGAATGTCAGAGTTAAGAACGCAATCTTTAGATAGTCGACCAAGGTGAGCCCGTTGCTGGGCAGATCAGAGACGATAAGAATGGTTCCACGATCGATGCCGTCCAAGCGAAGGCCGCGGTTGAGCACCAAAGTGTGCTTTTCCGCCCGAATGCCATCGCCTGTCAGTTCGGGTACAGTCGCCTGTCTTCCCAGCCCAGCTCGAGCGTAAGTAGCAAAGACTTTGCCTTCCTTGTCGTACAGCCGGGCGATGGCAACGCTGGGTTCTGCTCGAAGCGTTCCTAGGATTTCCTGTGCCCTTTGGCCATCATGCGAGACGAGGGCGGTCGCCGAGGGACTCTCCAGTGAGTCAAAGATCGAGGTCAGCTGGCGTGCGGTGCTGGCGCGAAAGGTTGCCCGTTGGTAGAGCGCAAAGCCTACGCACGCCCAGGCCAGGGCGAAAACCGCTGCTGCAAGCGTCAGCAGCATCAGTTTTCGTTGCACCGACAAGTTCGTGAAGGGTCTACGCATTAGTTTTGTCTAGCATGAGTCGTTTGCCGGTTCCCGGACCTTCGCCAATTCCTCCCGACGGAACCGGCCGCCACTGTCTCCATCGCGCCTTGTCAGCGGCCTGCGTCTGCCAGAGACCGGTCTTACCGCCAAGCGAGGAATCTTCAGCCACCGCCCGAGATGAAATCGTCATGGTCAAATCCTCATCCAGGTTTAATCCGTGGGGCGAAAATCAAGCCCATCTTGGCTTCCACCTCAGGTCCCCATTTCCGGGATCTCGCCAGCTGGAGGGTATAAGAGCTGAAAATCGTTTCGTCCCCTCCTGTCGGTCGCAGCCAACGTTAGGCGATCATTAACCCGACCCATGCGTCGAAAAAGCCATGTGCATACTGCTTGCCAAGCAGCCTGGCTCGATTACCCTCGAGCAAGCGCGATTGTAACCGGGGCAGCCGGGCCGAGGATGGGCCTGTTTATCAGGATGATTACCGTGGTAAGAGGGTAGCTTTTGAGGGAAGGGGAAACTGACTAGCATGGAGTGATGGTCAAAAGCAGAAGTGTTGCCATGCCCCGGGGTTGGCTTACCGCCTGGCTGTTGATATGGGTGCCGATCTCACTCGCCGCAGCGGATTTTCCCGCCGGCACCATTCAAGCTACGGGTCCCGTGTATCTAGATGGAGCCGAGCTCAAGAACTCATCTTCGGTTACGAGCGGAGATGTGATCGAGAGCCAGGCATCGGGCCTTGCCAACATGAATCTGGTTGGTTCGACCGTACAGATAGAACCTAGTACCAGCCTGAAATTCGAGCGCGCTGGCCTCGCGCTCGACCGCGGGACGCTCGAGGTCGCAAGTGGGAAACAGCTCACCGTGCTCACCCGATGTCTGCGGGTTACCCCCACCTCCACCGATTGGACACAATTTAATGTGACGCGGTCCAATGGCCGCGTGCACGTCGTTGCGCGAAAGGGCGACGTGGTGATTCGCGGCGAGAGTGCTCACCGAGACGTTCTCAAAGAAAGTAAGGAGACTTGGCGGGACGATGGACCGGGGTGTGGCGGGGCGGTGGTTCGTGGGGCCGTGCCTGCGGCTAAGGGACCAATGATTGACGCCGCCATGGCTGAGCGGGCAGCGCTGGCTGCCAGTGGGGCTCTACTGACGTGGATCTTTCTCCAGTCCGATGACCCGGTCAGTCCTGCGATTCCTTAATCCGAGGGGCTCACTCAAGCCGATTTGTTGTTCGGGTTTCCAGCTTCCCCAGAGGCCTCACCGTTCGCGGGTCCCGGCAGCAAGATAGCGATCTTCGCACCTGAACCCGCGCCGCTTTCGATTTCGATTACGCCTTCATTTCGCGTGACAATCGCATCCACAATGGCCAATTCCATGGATTTCGTCCCAACGGAACACCTTGCCAAGTCCAGGGGAGGAAGGGGCTGGCTGAAGAGGTCCGGGCGAATCACCGGGCCAAGGGCTTCGACGGTCAACTTGGCAAACTGTTTGACCGCGCCGTAGATATTTGCCGAGGTTCCGGTTCCCTCGTCAGAAAACCTCTCGACGCGAAGGGTGAGGGTGCCACCCCGTTCAAGCGCATCCCCGGCAGTGATGACCAGGTTGGTAATGAGCCGCTCAAGGTCTTCGCTATCGACTTCAACGAGCACGGGAGTGTCGGACAGGACAATGCCGAGTTCAACGTTCCGGGGAACGAGTCCGCGCAGGTGGCTCGAAACTTGTTCGACGATGCGGTTGATATTAACCGGGTCACCCCGGCCCATACGACCAAACAATTTGCCCAATCTGCGACTGAGCGCTCGCCCTTCGGCGGCATCACGGGCGATCGCCGAAGCCACCGCGCGCAGGGGCGAGTTCTCGGGAATTCCGACCAGAAGTTGAGCGCAAGAAAAGCTGACGCTCATTAAGAGATTGCTGAGCTCGTGAGCAATCTCAGCAGCCGTTTTTGCTACCGGGCCAGAGGAGTACGGGTCTGATTTTACCCGGGGGCGCTGCTTCCGGCGGTTGTCTTTCACCATGCCCGCATCCTCAGACGGGAGCTTAGATGCCCCGTGGCCGGATCGAGAACGGTATCTGCGAGATGGCATGACCAGGACAATTGCATGGTTGACGCCAGCTAGGCCGCGGATCGACTGCTGACCATCTGTCGTATGGCTCTGGTGAGAGTTGGCAGGTCAAACGGCTTCTCAAGGAAGACGGTGTCACCACGCGCATCATCCTGGAGTTTTCGATCGTTGTATCCGGACATGTAAATTACTTTTACGCCGGGAAATCGCTCCCGGGCCACCTGCGCCACCTCTGAGCCGCGCGCCCCGGGCATGATGAGATCGGTAATTAATACATCGATCCGCTTGCGGGTACTGCGGCAGATATCCATGGCTTCCAAGCCGTCCGCGGCCGATAAAACGTTATAGCCCTTCGCGCCCAGGTACTCGAAAATTACTTCGCGCAGGCGTAACTGATCCTCGACCAACAACAAGGTTTCACTGCCTTCTTCGATCGCAGGGAGGAAGGTCTCGCTTCTGACCGGCTCGTCCACCTTGGCAGCGTCGGGAAAAAATAGCTTCATGGTGGTTCCCCGACCCGGCTCGCTATGAACCCAGATATGACCTCCATGCTGCTTCACGATCCCGTAAGCAGTAGCCAGTCCCAGGCCAGTGCCTTTGCCCACCGGCTTGGTAGTAAAAAAAGGTTCGAAGATTCGTGCCTGCGTGGCTTCGTCCATGCCGATGCCGCTGTCTGAGACTGTGATCATCTGGTATTTTCCCGGAGGAATGGCGGCGCCGTAGGTCCATCCATAAGGATCACTTACCTGTACGTCAGAGGTTTCGATTTTTAAGGTGCCGCCATTCGGCATTGCATCCCGGGCATTGAGAGCCAAATTCATGAGAACTTGCTCGATCTGCCCGCGATCGGCAAGCACCCGTCCGCTCGAGCTCATATTCAAGGACACCCGCAGATCCTCGGGCATGACATGGTGCAGCATGGCGCTGAAACTGGCCACGATCCCATTCAGATCGCACGGGTGGAGCTCCTGAGAGTGTTTTCGGCCAAAGGCTAGAAGTTGTCGAGTGAGGGTGGTGGCGCGTTCGAGAGCCTCCTCCATGAGCTCGGCATAGCGTCTCACCCGCTCCGGATCATGCGCCCTCTGCTTGGCTAAATGGGCGTAGCTTTCCACCACCATGATGAGATTATTGAAATCATGCGCGATGCCACCCGCTAACCGCCCCACGGCCTCCATTTTTTGAGCTTGGCGCAGTTGCTGTTCGAGTAGCCGCGCTTCGGTGACGTCATTGATGATGGTCAGAATGCAGCGTTTCTCCTCCAATTGGATGGGCTCGGCGGCAATTTCAACCGTTCGCGATTCTCCCGATCGAGTGTTAAATTTGGTTTCTAGCGCCAGCACCCGTCCGAACTGGTTAAGCTGCGTGATCAGCTCCTGGCCATGCTCGGGAATAGCCCACAAGTTGAGATCCTCGAGACTCCGGCCGACTACTTCTTCTCGCTTCCAGCCCATCATGCGTAGAAAAGCTTCATTGATATCGAGGTAAAGCCCCTGGTCGCTGGCGATGGCGATAGGCAAGGGGCTGGAGCGGAACGCCTTCGAAAACCTCTCCTCAGATTGACGCAACCGCTCTTCGCTGCGCTTACGTTCGGTGACATCGACGGCAAGCACGAGAACTGCGTTTCTTCCTCGAAACCCCACTTCGTGGCGGGTCACTTCGACATCGATGATGCGACCGTCTTTCAGCCGATGCCGCCAAATGCCGGCTTCTTTAAAGTCGTTGACCCGATCCTTCCAGGTTGAGCGCAGTAGTCGGTCCACGTCTTCGCTGGGACGGATATCGAGGATGGTCATGTCGAGAAATTCGTCGCGCGAATAGCCATAATGGCGGATCGCCGCCTGGTTCACCGCCAAGAATGCCAAGGTATAGTGGTCGTACACCCACATGGGTTGAGGATTACGATCAAATAGCAGCTGATACTGGCGCTCGGATTCGTGTAGTTCATTCTCAATGTGCTTGCGTTCCTGCCGTAATTTCTCTTCTTCGAGAGCGCGGCGAACGGCGTGAGGAAGGCGCTCGAGATTATTCTTGAGCACATAGTCGGTGGCTCCCTCCTTAATACATTGCACCGCCAGGTCCTCTCCCAAGGTTCCCGAGACATAAATGAACGGCATCTCAAAACCGGAATGGCGCGCCCAGCGCAGCGCATCGAGCCCATTCCAGCCCTGTAGGCTGAAATCGCACAACACCAGATCGTACTCTCCGAGCGTGAGCTGCTCCTTGAACTGCTGGGCTTCGCTGGTGACTTCGCCGATAGAGGCCAGCCCGGCTTTGGCTAACCTGCGCATGATTAATTCGGCATCATCGGAGTTGTCTTCTAAGAGAAGAATACGAAGCGGCTTGGCAGAATTCTGGGTAGTCTCACTCATCAGTTATCTCGGGCGCGCATGGACATGGCTTGCCGACAGACCTAAACCGTCAGATTTTGGCTTTGGCGAACGCGGCGATACGCCCAGGATTGTCTCCGACGACGGATGTTCCCACAAAGGCCTGATTACCACGAACGTGCGATAGTCCAAAAAGGGACAAAAATACCCAGCAAGTCCGGTGGCGAAAACGCATGGCCACGCGACTCAAGCACGGCAAAGAACACAATTTTCCTTTTCTAAACCTTGCGCATTGCCTGGCGAACGTCAATCCGCAAAACTACGGACCGTCGTGTGGTCAAGCTACCGACGCCCAACAGGAGACGGTGGTTCCCTGAACCGCCGTGTCATTATGTGCCAACCTGCTTTGCCATGAACGAGAAGTGCAGTTTTGTTCTGAATTCGTAACAGACTGCTCAGTTTTAGGACATGAGGGTAGGCGCCCACATTGCCGGCTCGAAAGCCAGGAAAGGTCAGCGGGGCCGGTCGTCTCGAGCTTCGATCTCTTCGGCCAGGACGCTCTCTCCGGGGAAGCTGATGCGTCGCAGCATCTGATAAATGGTATTCCGGCCAACTCCTAGGATCTCCGCGGCTTTAGCCTTGTTGCCGCGGACGTGACTTAAGACTCTAAGTAAGTAGCGCTCTTGCATGGCTTCAAGGGAAACGAATTCATTAGGAGAAAAGTCATCGGCCTGGGCAGGTCTCTGCAGGGTCTCGGGGAGATCTTGCAAATCAATGACACTACCAGCGGCCATCATGCAGCCCCGGCTAATGACATTCTCAAGTTCGCGAACGTTGCCGGGCCAGCCATGAGCGGCCAGACGTGCCTGAGCTCGGCGCGTCAGTCCGGCGACATCCTTCTTATAGATCCCGGCGTATTTCTCGACGAAATGACGCTGCAACAGCGGCAGGTCTTCCTTGCGCTCACCAAGGCTGGGAACCACGATCTCAATGACCGACAAGCGGTAAAACAGGTCCTCACGAAATTGTCCCTTGGCCACCATTTTGCGCAAATCGCGATGGGTGGCGGCCACGATTCTCACATCCACCTCTCGAGGAATCGGGGATCCTACGCGTTGTACCTCGCTGTTTTGCACGACGCGCAGCAGTTTGGCCTGGGCGGAGAGCGGCAATTCCCCGATCTCGTCAAGGAATACGGTGCCCCCGTTGGCATATTCAAAAATCCCCAATTTATCCTGCAGCGCGCCGGTAAAGGCGCCGCGAACATAGCCAAACAATTCGCTCTCGAGAAGGCTTTCAACCAGTGCCGAGCAGTTGGAGACCACAAAGGGCGCTCCTGCTCCCGGGCTCAGGCGATGCAGGGCCTTCGCTACCAGCTCCTTGCCGGTTCCCGTGGCCCCTACAATCAAGGCGGAGCGGAAATGGGGAGCGATGCGGCGGATCTTGCCGAAAACCTCCAGCATCAGGGGACTGCGACCGATCATGTTTTCAAACTGGAAAGCGTCCACCAGGTCGTTGTCTAAGTGCAAGGTCCTCTGTCGCTCGGCATCCTGACCGGCTAAGTCTCTGACACAGCGCCGCAGGCGCTCAATGTCCAAAGGTTTGGGAAGATAATCGTGAGCGCCTTGGCGTATAGCCTGTACTGCGGAATCAGTCGAGTAATAGGCAGTCACAAGAACCACGTTCGCGCCGGGATCCTTGGCCAGAATTCGATCAAGCAGCTCCAGCCCATTCATGCCGGGCAGGAATAAATCGCATAAAACGATCCGTGGGCGAAGCTGAATAAAACGTTCTAGACCAAGTTCCGCGTTGGGGGCAGTAAAGACTTGAATAGGTTCTGTCGCCAGGGCGTCGCGTATGAGCTCTAGGTCCGCCGGAGTGTCGTCGACCGCTAGTAATTTCAGATTGGGTTTGGAGGTACTCAATGCCTGCTCATACTAACGGGTGAAAGGATCGGATGGAAGTTCGATTATACGTCTTTCGGTCATAACTCAAATTCTATTTCTCTCCTCCACCTTGAGATCTTCCGCCTTATTTACCCGGTTAGGGTAATGGTTACCCTACTCACAACTTAGGCAATCATCGACGCTGCTGTTTCTCATGTACACGTGAGGGTTTCAGTTACTAGTAGTTGACCTAGCAGGGCTAGATCTTTTTTTGCCTTTTGCCGATTCCTTCCCTGTCAAAACGGGCGCCGATGTTGCTCGACTCTAAGCTAGCCCAGGCGACGACTTCGCCAGGAGCCACGATTTGTCGAAGCCTCGATGTGTGTCACGGTTCCTCGATTTCGAAAGCGCCTCGAAACCGTGGCAGGGCACTCAGGAATGAATCCATACGCCAATCGTGCTCCCGGATTGAGGCGGAGCAATGGGACGCTAACCCTTCGTCAACGGCCGAGCCGAGCATGGCCTAGCCTGCTCGAAGATTCCCATTTTGGGCGTGACCATTGACCGCTACAGGAGCTTTCAACGTCCTACATTGCCGAATCTTAGGCGGTTTCGCGGTCGCCGGCTTAACAGAGGTGGCGAAGCAGAATGGTTGAGGGCTCAAATCGATCGGGGGAATCCGGCGGGAAGAGGTTAGCTCGGTTCAAGTCTCAAGTTGCCGTCCCAGGTCCTCCCATTCCCCGATGCATTGCTCGAGCTGCTTGCGATTGTCCTCTAGTTCCTGGGTAAAACGCGCGCTCGCCTCGGCGCTGGTGAACTGTTCGAGGGAACTTTCGCATTGAGCGACCGCCGCTTCCAGGCGGGAAATTTCTTTCTCTAATTTCTGTGCGCGATCTTCCATCTGCTTGCGTTTGATCGGATTTAGCCGCTTGGATTTGTTCTCGCCGTTGCTGGGAGCGAGCGGTTTGTCCGGCGTCGAGGGGAGCGCTTGCGCCAAGCCTAGCTGTTGTTCCAA
>JAFAPG010000456.1 GCA_019247235.1 Acidobacteriota bacterium | reverse complement strand
TTTTGGCAATGCAAAACCGGCGGCCACACAGGCTGCCTTCCCCGGCACCCTCTTGTTCGCCAGTTCACAATTTAGTGATATGGGAGGCATTGACTTTAACTTTCCCCAAGGACGGCGGGTTACTCAATTCCAGGTTTCCGATGATTACGCCAAAACTGTCCGCTCGCACACATTAAAGGTGGGCGCAAAGTTTCGCCGCAATTGGGTGACGAACACCGACTACAGCATTCTTTCGAACGGTCTGATGCTGCCGATAACTCAGGCCTCCTTCTTTAACGGTGGAACTGACGGCGGCACTTTGCTGCAACAGAGTTTCCCGACGGCTCTTGAGCAGCCATTCGCGGTTTATCAGCTCGGAGGTTACATCGAGGATGATTGGAAGGCGAAACCAGGTTTGACCTTAACCTTGGCCTTTCGCCTTGATCACAGCTCGAACCCGATCTGCTTCAAGCAGTGCTTCGCTCGCCCAGTGACACAATTCCCGCAACTTAGCTTGAGCCCGGCTACTCCTTACAATCAGCTGATGCTGGTGAATCAAACCCAAATGTTGCCGGACTTGACATCCATTGAGCCTCAGCCGCGCTTTGGATTTGCTTGGCAGCCGCGATTCATGCATAACACGGTGATCCGCGGCGGAATCGGCCTGTTCAATGACGCGTTCCCCGGGTCTTTGCTGGATGGTTTTTCCGAGAACCCGCCCCTGGACCCAACGTTTACGGTCGCTGGAAGCCCAACCGCAATTATCTCCTCGCCTACGGATCCTAAGAGTTTGTACGCCAGTGCCTCAGCCTCGAACCAGGCGTTCCAGAGCGGTTTCAAAAATGGGGCCAGCTTCGCCAGCCTCTCTACCTTGCTCCCATCCTTTTCCGCCCCTAACCTGGCTGCCTCACAAAATCACCCCCAAGTGCCGCAGTATCAGAAGTGGAGTTTGGAAGTCGGGCACCAGTTTGGACAAAACACGTCGGCATCGCTGGGCTATGTGGGTAATCATGGCATCCACATCTACAATCAGAACAGCGGCATTAACGGCTGCAATAACATCGGAACCTTTACGACTCTGCCCGCGTGCAACGTCTTTTCTAAGAGTGGGGTGAATCCTAGCTTCTTGCTGGTTAATTATGCCCAGAGCATTGGTGTTTCAAATTATAACGGGTTGACTGCATCCTTCACACACCGCCACGGCAGCAGCATTGTCCAAGTGAACTACACCTGGAGTCATGCGCTTGACATGGTCTCGAATAGCGGCGTTCCCCAAGATGCGTTTGGCAACACCGCCTTTTTTGCTACCAATAACAGCATGGTCTTCCCCGAAGACCCGGCCAATCCCAGGCGCAATTATGGCAATGCCGACTATGATGCTAGGCACATTCTGAATGCAAACTACGTCTGGGAGCTGCCTCTCAAGCGCCTTATCACGCGCGGACGCGGCCCCGATCGTCTGCTGCGGGGCTGGAATGTGAATGGCGACTTCTTTCTACGCACCGGGTTCCCGCTCACCTTAGTCGACAACGCCACTTCTTCTGCTCTACAAGCAGGCGGTTACGGCTCGTCCAATACTCTGGTGAATGTCTTTGGGACACAGCTCGCAGCCGGAGGCACGGGAGTTGATTGTGCCGCTCAATTCCCGGGAACGCCTCAGCCGCACAAGAGTTTCTGCTTGAATCCGGCGAACTTCACAACTTCGCCAAACGGGTTCGGCAATGTTGGGCGTAACACCATCCGTGGCCCGAACTACCGCATGGCTGACTTGGCTCTTATGAAGCATACGAAAATTACCGAGCGAAGCGAGTTCGTTCTCGGGGCGCAGTTTTTCAACGTTTTCAACCACCCGAACTTCGACGCACCCCTTATGGATGCCTCCAGTGCTCGGTTTGGACAAATTACCCGGACTGTATCTGGACCCACCACGCTCTTCGGCTCAGTTCTGGGCGCAGACGCCTCACCTCGTTTGGTTCAACTGAAGGTGCAGCTTAACTTTTGATAGACATTGAACCTGTCATTCTTCACCCCGAACTCAGACGGGCTCGACATCTAAGGGCCCGTCACTGATTTTTAGTTGTCCGAAATGAGATGCCGGCGGGGCGAGAGCTTTTTGAGATGCGAAGCGAACTGCCAACCTTCACACTGTGGATCAAGGATGACACGCTAATATTCGTCGAACGAAAATACAAGATGAATACGTCGATTGTACGCGCCGAGTCAGCTGGTGAGCATCCTCAGATCCAGAATGGCTGGACGACCCGCCTGGATCGAGGCGGGTGGGTAATGACTTCGGTCAGCCCTTGCTTCGGTACGACGCCTTCATCACACGATGCTCTCCCCGCGAAACAATGAGCATGGCGCGTCTAGGAATAGAAGTCAGCGATTGCTGCCACCACCAATTTCTGTTCGTCTTCCCTGAGCTCAGGAAACATCGGCAAGGCAAGTACTTCTCTTGCAGCACGCTCGCTTTCGGGGAAATCGCCCACCCTGTGGCCCAAATAGGAAAAGACCGGCTGCAAGTGCAGGGGCAGCGGATAATACACTTCGGTCGCGATCCCACGGCTCTCCAAAAAGGCGCGCAGTTCGTCTCGGCGCGTAACACGAACGGTGTATTGGTGGAATGCGTGCACGGAGAGAGGCGATTGTCCCAGCGGTTCGACTGGCGAATTTTTCGAGGGTACACCCTCAGTTTTTCTTCCAACCTCGTTGCCCGCTTTCCGGTTGGCTCGGCGAGTAGTTTCTCTCCTCCTTGCCGTCCACAGGGCTGCTTTGCCTAGCAGGTCATCATAGGTCTTCGCCCGCTGCGCGCGTTGTCGAGTCCATTTGTCTAAATACTTTAACTTTACACGCAATACCGCCGCCTGGATTGCATCCATGCGAGCATTCCATCCAAAGGCAGTATGAAGGTAGCGTTTAGGACTACCGTGATTGCGCAGTTGGCGAATCGAATCGCCTAATTGCGAGTGCTGCGTTACCACGATCCCTGCGTCGCCATACGCACTAAGATTCTTTGTTGGATAAAAACTGAAGGCCGCGGCCAAGCCGAACGTACCGGGCGAGCGTCCTCTCCACTTTGCCCCAATTGCCTGGGCAGCATCTTCGATAATGACGATCGCGTTTTCCTCCGCTATGTCGGTAAGTTTATCCATGTCCGCACATTGTCCGTAAAGATGAACGGGAACAACGGCTTTCACGGTTTTGGCCCTAATTTTTTTGTTTGTCCCTGGGTGCAACGTTCGCAGGCGAGAAACTCTCCTAATCGCAGCGCCAGCTAAAGCGTCTCTTTTGCTGGTTGAAGTCAATACGGTTGAACCCATCGCATGCGAAGACGCCGACGCTTTCGTAGCGTCAGCAACTCCGTTTGGGTCAAGATTTAAAGTGGTAGGATCGATGTCAACAAATAACGGTTGGGCACCAGCGCGTACGACAGCGCTGGCGGATGAAAAGAAACTGAAAGGACTGGTAATCACCTGATGTCCTTTTCCCACCCCTGCTGCCGCCAGGCACAGCCAGAGAGCGTCTGTTCCCGATGCACAAGCCACCGCTGTTCGAACTCCTAGGTATGCGGCAATCTCTGCTTCGAGAGCCTCGACCTCAGTCCCCAGAATGAAGTGCTGAGAGCGGCACACACGCTCGATCGCGGCAAGAACTTCCTCGCGAATATCGGCGTATTGCCTTTGAAGATCGATGAGAGGGATCAATGGGCTTTAGAAGAGCTAATTCATTGTTGACCGATCTGTGAGGTTCGATTGTAAAACACACTATTCCAGTCGTTGGCGATGGCTGCAATGGGCTTTTCAGCGGGAATAAAGACGCCTATTTCCATGTGGGCGCGTTTCTAGGAGGCCAGGAGGCGAAGTTCGATTACAACTCTCGGCCACAAGACGCAAGACTGAGGTGAACTCGTAATCTATTAAATATCATATATAAAGTCTTCCAATTTCGGGAGTTACCCCAGGCACACGCCCCTAATCCTATGAAAAAGCGCGACTTGTTTATGTAAACAATTGGAATTTTACTTGCAGCAATGTCAACCTGGCAATCTGTATGTGTTCTGTGTCCTTTCCGGCTCCGCGTTAATGGCGTTCCGAAGCTTAGGAGAAATCCCCATGAATTTCAGAATCTCGGGTGTAAGGTTACTCACGCCAGCGATGATGCTGACCTTGGTTTTATCCACCTCTGCGCTTATGCGGGCGCAGAATATCGTGACCGGCGACTTAAGCGGCGTGGTCACAGATCCGTCGGGCGCCGTCGTACCAGGTGCGACCGTAACCCTGAAGAGTTCGAGCACCGGCGCTACCCAGAGCGCGACCACGAGCTCCGGAGGCGTGTACAGGTTCGCGTTGCTGAAACCTGGAGCATACCGACTGAACGTTTCGCAAAAAGGCTTCAAATCGGTTGATCAACAGGTGGAGGTCACGATTGGCCAAGTTGTAGCTGCAAATGTTCGTTTGGAACTGGGTTCGACCAACGAGGTGCTAGAAGTCTCCGAGTCGTACCCGATCATTGAAAGCGACAATGCGAATTTGACTACCACTTTCTCAAGTGAACAGCTAAGTTCAATTCCTGTTCCCGGCAACGACATCACCTCGTATGCTTACTCAGCTCCTGGTCTGGTGATGAACACTGGAATGGGATACGGCAATTTCTCAGCCCACGGTTTGCCAAGCACGGCCAATCTATTCACCATCAATGGTAGTGACGACAACGATCCGTACCTGAATTTAAACAATTCCGGCGCCAGCAACTTGTTATTGGGGGCCAACGAGCTCGATCAAGTTGCAGTGGTCACCAATGGCTATACTGCCCAATACGGCCGGCAAGCGGGCGCCAATATGAATGCTGCCACCAAGTCCGGCGGAAATTCAGTGCACGGCAATGCTTCGTATTGGTGGAATGGCCGGATGCTGAATGCTAACGACTGGTTCAGCAATTTCAATCAAGCACCGCGACCCTTTGCCAACAACAATCAATGGGCGGCCTCCATTGGTGGTCCTATTAAGAAGAATAAGGCTTTCTATTTTGTAGATACCGAAGGGCTACGTTTTGTACTTCCAGGTGTCAGCGGAAACAACTATCTGCCTACGCCGGCGTTCGCAAATTATGTGCTTGCCAATGTGAATACGACCACGCCGGGTTCGCTGCCCTTCTATCAAAATATCTTTAAACTGTATGCGGGTGCCCCGGGCGCCAGCCGTGCCGTTCCCGTAACCGCTGTGCAAGATTCTTCGGGTGCTGGCGGCTGCGGGGACTTTGCGGGTACGGCTGGTTTTGGCGGCTCCAAGCCATGCTCCATGTACTTCACCAGCAACCAGAACAACTTGAATACTGAGTGGCTGCTAGCTACGCGAATTGATTACAACTTCGGCGACAAGGACCGGCTCTTTGGCCGCTTCAAAACAGATCACGGTCTGCAGGCGACGGGCACCGATCCGGTCAACCCGATATTTAATCAGGACAGTATTCAGCCGGAATATGAAGGACAGATCAACCACACGCACATTTTTAACGGCACCACCGTCAACCAACTAATCGTTGCGGGGTTGTGGTATAGCGCCTTGTTCACGGCAGACAATCTGCCCAAGGCTTTGCAGACGTTCCCGACAACCTTTGTCTTCAGTGATGGACTAATGACGAACCTGGGTGGCACAGACTACAACGTGCCGCAAGGACGCATCGTGTCGCAATATCAGATTACGGATGATTTCTCGAAGAGTATGGGAAACCACGACCTCAAGTTTGGGGTGAATTTCCGGCGTAACCTAGTCAGTGATTACCAAACGGGGGTCAATACCAGCGGTCAAATGACCATCAACTCGATGACGGAGTTTGTGACTGGAGCTTCGAGTGGCGCTTCGGATTTCAGCAAGGCATTCGCGAACGTGAATCAAGTGCGGATTAAGCTATATAACGTCGGATTCTATGGCCAAGACCAGTGGAAGCTGTCACACAAGGCGTCGATTATGGCGGCTCTCCGGGTGGACCGGACGGGTAATCCCGTTTGTGGCACCAACTGCTTCTCCAGGCTTGTAGCTCCCTTCGCGCAAATCACCCATAACAGCGCTATTCCCTATAACCAGATCATCAAAAGCGGTTTGCACAACGCCTTCCCCGATATCGAGAAGGTAGTGCTGGCGCCGCGCCTAGGTATTACCTATAGCCTTACGCCCAACACGGTCGTTCGCGGCGGCGCGGGTATCTTCAGCGATCTGTTTCCGGCGCTGATCGTCGATCGTTTCCTAGTTAATGCTCCGAACGTGACTACATTCGATGCCAACACCGGGGCTTTTTCACCCAGTGTTCCCGGCAATTTATTTGCTGCCGACGCGACCTCGAATGCGGCGTTTCAGAGTGGCTTCGCCAGTGGGCAAACCTTGGCGCAACTTCAGGCGTCAGTGCCCTTAGGATTTAGCCCGCCTCTTTACAACTCCTCTCCCAATAAATTGCTCAATCCGAAATTTGTGGAGTACAACTTTGAGTTAGAGCAAAAATTGGGAAACAATGCGAGTGTCTCGGCCAACTACGTCGGCAATCATGGTTACGACCTGATGACCGACAATCCTTTCCTCAATGCGTTCTGCCGTGCCCACTGTCCTTTTGGCAACCTGGGAACAACCGCCCCCGATGCTCGTTTTTTGCAAGTTCGAGAGATCACGAATCAGGGGTGGTCCAACTACAACGGCCTCACCGCGAGCTTTAATTTGCGAATGAAATCGGTGCAAGGCCAATTCAACTATACCTGGAGCCATGCTTTGGACACCTGCTCCAATAACTGTCTGCTTCCTTTTATTTTCGCTACTCAGACCAGTATTCGCTACCAGGTCTCACCAACCTTGCCTGGAACATCTTACGGCAGTTCAGATTATGACGTTCGACACAGCATCACCGCGAACTACGTTTACAACTCGAAGTCTGACTGGTCCAATCGAGCTGTAAAGGAGGTGGTGGGCGGATGGACCCTCGCTGGAACCGTGTATTTCCACAGCGGGTATCCTTGGTCGCCTGTCAGTACCAAGGCTCGCGGGAATCTAGGTAATGTTACGGGCTTGCGAAGTGCCACCCCT
>JAFAPG010000438.1 GCA_019247235.1 Acidobacteriota bacterium | reverse complement strand
TGACGAAAAAAGATTTCACACTCGTCGCTCGTAGAGCGGGCGAGGTCGCCAGAATCGCTATTGATGGTTTCGCTCTAGTCGCGACAGGTTTTGCGTTTGTAAGGAACACTAACGACACAAGGAAGCCAGCTGGGAAGCGAAATCGGTACGAGCAGGCAGCGGCATTTGACGGGCATTCATCATTTGTTCAAGCGTATCCGGGCCAACCGGAAGATCAAGGTCGGTATCCCCGAGATAAAATGCGTCACCCTCTGCCTGGGGAAGGGTTACGAATTGAAAACCGCGAGAACGATAGAGTTCGAGCAATCGTGGCAACATCTGGGCATCAAATGCGCCCACATGCATGAGCAATACATACGGAATGTCCCGGCCATATAAAGAGCGCGAGAGACTCCGAGAGTAGTCGATGCTCTGGCTGGCGGCGGCAAGGTAGCTGCTCTCAAGGTTCTCTTCAGCCGCCCGATCGCCTTTGGTTTGACAGCGCGCATACGGCTCATTCCAGAGGTAGTCGGCGAAGCTCATGGTTACCGCGGCAATCTTGTAGCCATGTTCGCGGAGGAACCCCCGAAAGCCGGCTTTCTTCTCCGGCGTGTCTCCTTCGGAAAGGAAGGGATAGCGGAACCAATGCCAGTCGCCATCTGTCATCAGTTGGCTTAAAACCGGCTCATCCTGAGTCACGTCCTGCTCGAACTCCGCGAGCGCATGCCGGTTGAGGTCCATGTGCGACCAGCTATGGTTGCCAAGAGGATTGCCCGCGGAGCGCCAGGCCTCGAGCACCGCTCGATCGCCTGGCTGTTCCTGAATGCGCAAAGCATTCACGAAACCATATGTAGGCGGAAGATGGGCATCGCGCAAGGCGGCGATCAGTTTCGAGATCACAGCCTGGCGAGTCTCTCCCGCAGGCAGAGGCCCGTGCGCGGGTAAATCATCGAAGGTGATGGCCAACTCGGGTGCTGGCTCTGCGGATGAAAATAACGAAAGCGGGATGCCGTTGGCCATTGCGGCGTATCCTGCGGGCGATGGATGCAGATGATCCCCAGAATCAAACGTCGGGAGTAACCGATCCGGATGCGCTGGGTCGCGGACGATTTTGTCAAAGTCGATGACCCCGTCAAAGTGCCCCGGGGTGCGGATCCAAGTATTGATCGTCTGTCGATCAGCCTCGCCGGCCGCCCCAGGATGATAGAAGGCCGAACCTACAAATGGCATGATGGTCGCACCAATCACTTCGATTCCCTGCGTGTGGGCGCGAGCCGTCATTTGCTCGTACGCACCTCTCACCCCCCGAACCAATTCATCATGCTGCTCGCGAGATACTTCGCCAGTACGGCCTAACATGCCAAGGTCATTGACGCCCTCGAGCACAATGAGATAGCGGACCCCTGGCTGGGTAAGCACATCGTGATCGAAGCGCGACAACGCATTCGGTCCTATACCGTCCGTCAACAGGCGATTGCCTCCCACCCCGTGGTTGAGAACAGCTAACTGCTTCGTCCGTGGCTCGCTTTCAAGACGCCGTGCGAGCACGTCGGTCCAGCGGTCGTTGCCATTGGTGGTGGCCCCGTGACCGTCGGTAATCGAATCGCCAAGTACCACGAGTGCCCTCGCCTGTGATGGAGCGAGCACGTCAATTCCAGCGATGAAATACCAGTGCTCAACGGTTTTTTCGCCACTGAACTCAGGCGACGACACCTGATCGCCATGGACGAAGAAGGAAGTTGTGCGGGAACCTGGGTGCCCAGTCTGCTCGGCCGGAGCCGTGTCGAGATGTAGCGTGATGGCCACATCGGAGAGCGGGGCGAGGACAAACGAGACCGGATCAGACAAGTAGTCGGCGCGCGCGGGGATGGTGACCTCGGGCGAGCCTGAGAAGGTAAGCGGCTTATCGCTGGCTGGGTCGATTCGATTCGAGCCTACCCCCACCGGCCGCGCCAGATGAACCGATGTCAAGTGTAGGGGCATCGTACCGAAGCGGTTCGAAAGCCGCAGCCGAAGCTCCTCTCCCCCTATCGACACGTGGACGATCTGACGAAGTGTGGAATCGCGAAGATCTGCCACATCGAGTGAGTTGCGTGGTTCAACTAACTGTTGAGATGCCGCCCAGGATCCAACCCAGCGAACTCCTGTGACCGATTCCGCGCTAAAAGCTGCGGATGGAAACGCGGCCAATGCGGCAACGAAGCTCACTAGGAGTTTGCGTAAAGAATATTCGATCGACAAGGTCCTTCCTCGAACTTCTCGAAAATTCGTGTACCATCCTAACCCAGTCCGCTTGCCCCATCTTTCGCGGTCGGAGATATCCTCCCGCCAGGCTGTGATTTCTGCGCCGATGCTCGGGACCCAACGTCTTCTTGCGACCCGGCTCAAAACCGCGCGCGGAACACTTCCTCGCCAATACTGGGTCTTAAGTTTGCGGCACGAACTATATTGCGGCGTGCATTTTTTTGTCAAGGGCAAGTGGGAGCGTGTCTCGATCTTGGCCATCAATTCCCGTTAAGAGTTCCCGCCGACGTCGCGCCCGCGCACCGCACAACGAGGGACGAACGGGTCGTCGCGCCGTCAATTTTTTGAGCGACGGTTTTGCGCTCGGTGGGTTTAATATGACTCCTGAACTAATGTGGCTCTCAAAACCATCGCGGAGGCACCATGGGAAAGTCTGAGCGCACGATGAATACAGTTTTGCTCCTGATGATCTTTACGCTGTCGAGTCTCGGCAGCTGGGCGCAGTCTGGAGCGAACTCCGACGCTGCCCCCCCGGTAACATTCACCGCCGAACAAGATCAGCAGAACATGATGCATCAGCTGGGAATACGGGCTTTGCGGCCCGGCCCGAGCGGTGATGAACGAGCTCCCAATCACGCTAACTATGACGAAAGCAAAGCCACTCCGTTTCCCAAAGTTCCTGAGGCGCTCTCTCTCAACGACGGTACGAAGGTGACCACCCCGGAACTTTGGCAAAAGCGCCGCGCGGAAATCATCGAGGGCTTCGAGTGTTGCGTCTACGGCCGGGTGCCAAAAACTACTCCCAAGGTAAAGTGGTCAGTAACCGCGGTTGACCAAGAACGGGTTGGGTTCAACCCGGTAGTCGCCAAACAGGTCATCGGACAAGTCGATAACTCCAGCTATCCGCAGATTAGCGTGAACGTTCACATGATTTTGGTGACGCCTGCGAATGCCAACAAGCCGGTTCCCGTCCTGGTGATGTTTGCCCCCGCTCAATTTCCCGCGCCCAACCAGCCTTCCGCGGAACAATTCGAGCGGCTCAATGCAGCGTTCAAGGCCCTCTTGATTCAGCAAGATCCAACGCTCAAGAGCCTATTCGCAGAGCATCCCGCCTATGAGTTCGCTATGCCTCGCCCTTTCCAACCTCCGCAGATGAATGCCGACGGGGATCCGCCGAATACCTGGGAACTGATCTCTGATGGATGGGGCTTTGCTCTGCTCGATCCTTCTAGTATCCAGGCTGACAATGGTGCCGGGCTGACCCGGGGAATTATCGGCTTAGTAAATCATGGCCAACCGCGCAAGCCGGAGGACTGGGGGGCTCTGCGTGCATGGGCTTGGGGAGCGGGACGTGCGCTCGATTATCTCGAAACCGATTCTGCGGTCGACGCGCAGCACGTTGGCATTGAAGGAGTCTCACGATACGGCAAGGCCGCATTGGTTACGATGGCCTTTGATCCGCGTTTTGCCGCGGTGTTGGTAGGGTCATCGGGAAAGGGTGGCGCCACCCTTCTCCGGCGTAATTACGGAGAAGCCGTCGAGAGCCTCGCGGGCGGCGGATATTACTGGATGGCGGGTAACTTCATGAAATATGCGGCGTCCGATTCCGCCTTCGGCACAAAGAACGCATCCGAGTTGCCAGTTGACTCAAATGAGTTGATCGCCTTGTGCGCACCACGATTGACCTTCATTAGCTATGGCGTACCGGAGAAGGGTGACGCGCACTGGCTGGACCATAAAGGCAGTTTTATGGCAACCCTGGCTGCCAACCCGGTCTGGCCTCTGCTTGGCGCGAAGGGGCTCGATCCCCTTGAGAACTACAGCGCAGACAATATGCCTCCCGTCAATACCAGTCTTTTGGGTGGGCAGCTCGCGTGGCGCCAACACGACGGTGGACACACGGATGCGCCCAACATGAAATATTTCCTTGGGTGGGCGGATCGGTTCCTGGGCCGCCATTCGATTTATGCTCAAGCCTCTCCATGAAAATCCGACAATATGGCATGGACCTTGTCCCTTGAGCCGTCTCGGCAGCAGGCACCTGCACTCAGTCGTTCATTTCGTCTTATTTCATCGGCCCATCGAGATGAGCGCGGAGGTCATGGCAGCAGCGCAGGGGTGAGCGGCGCCACATGTCGGCCGTGTAGCGGCACACTGGCGAGACCCGAGGTGCAATCATCAAGCGGGGAGGTCTATCTCTTTCCGATATATTATTTTTTGAAGTTCCAAGCAGAGCCGAGTCAAGTGTAGCGTTCCGAAGAGTGAATCAAAGAAGCAACAGCAGCTTCAACTGAATGCGGAGCAGGAGGGGTAGGCGCCTCTGGCCGGCTCTTCCAAAATCATATAAGCCAACTGGTAAAGAGCCCAACAGCCGCGGCGAACATGGCCATGGTGGTGATCCAGCCAAGCGCGTTCAATGGGCGGGTATTCACCCATGTGCCCATGATCTTTCGATTGTTGGTGATACGCATCACCAGCCACATAAAGATTGGCGCTGACAAGCCTTGTGCCATCGAAGACCAGACCAAGGCCTTCATGGGATTGATGCCAAGGAAGTTGAGGGACATGGCAATGGCCGTCGAAACCAGGATAACTGCGCTGAACCGTTTGACCTCTTGCGGTTGGTAGTGAAGGCCCTGCCTCCAACCGAGCGCCTGGCACACAGCATAGGCAGCTCCGGTCGTCATGATGGGTACGGCGATGAATCCAACGCTCACCACTCCTATGGTGAAAAGAATTCCCGCCATTTTTCCCGCGATGGGCACCAAAGCTTGGGCTGCCTGTGCAGCCGTGCTGATCTCAGTCTTGCCGGTTGTAAATAGCGTGGCCGCAGTCGAGAGCATGATGAAATAAGTGATAAGGCTGGCAAAGACCATACCCGCAGCAATGTC
>JAFAPG010000434.1 GCA_019247235.1 Acidobacteriota bacterium | reverse complement strand
TCACGCTGGCAAGGCCAGGCTTTTGAAGCTCCAGCGCTTCTTCCCTGAGCTCGATGACCGAGCGTCGTGCCAAGGCTTCAAGTGTGCTCTTTGCAATCTTAAATCCGCGAAGGGTTTCAACCGGCAGTCGCCCGCCCGCTTGACCGAGGGCGTCGACCGCCATCTTCTGGTTGGCTGTCAATTTCGCTTGCCCGTCTTTGAGTATCGCGATTTGTCGAGTTCGTGAGCGATCGGCGGCATGCGAGGCATCGGCACGGAGGATCCAATGCTTGCGCACCATTCCATCCAGCACACGGCGTGAAACCCGGGTTAGATTTTTAAGCGTCGCTTCACGAACCTCATCGTGGGCAGCAAGATGATCTAACACGCGAAATTCCGCAAGCTCATCTTCCGTTCTTTGCCTCCCACGCCGCGCTCTCCCCGTGGTACCCGCCAAATGGAGTGCCAGCTCCCCCGGCTCAGCGATGCGATAGACAAGAACCCGGCGAAACTCGGCATGCAGGGGCAACATGCAACGAAAGACTTCGCCTAGCGGAGCCAGGTAATAATTGCTAACCCATCTACCCAACTGCAGCAGGTCTGGTTTCAAGGCAGGTAGGTCGTCACCGTCAAGACTGAAGAGAACATCTTTAACCGCCATTTCAGGCGCCCGTTCGGCAAACTCGGTAACGATTCCCACCAGTCGGTGCTGCCTGAAGGGTACGACCACGCGCGAGCCGGCGACCGCCGGGATGTCATCCGGCAGGTGATAGGTGAAGACCCGGTCTATCGGCACCCCACCTACGGCAACATTGCAATACTGGGCCATGGGATCAAGTGGGCTGGACTCGAAATCCTATCATTTGCCCTCCTCGGCTCAGGCTTTGGGGTTAAAACCATCGAGATACAGGAAGTTCCGGTAAGTACCCTGTATGCCGTTCTGGGGCATGGCAGCCAGCTCGGGACCAAAAATGTAAATAATGCCGAGAGTTGCGCTTCAAGCGGAAAATTTGACCTAAGGTATCTTACCTAAGAAATTTTAGACCGGCCCCCCTACACTTTTTGTGAGGGGGAGGGCACTTCGCGGGCTTTAGGCGCGTCAAAGAGCTTGTCCTGATGGGGGACCCTTGACGCGAACTGTCGCGGTACTCACCGGGCTTCATTTTCTAGCACTTCCGTGCTACATGGGTGTCTTGCGGCCTCGCCCTGTAACGCCAAAAGTGAGCAAAGAAAGTAGGTTCCGTGAAGGCCGACTCTGTGGAAATCATTGGCACTTAAATATTCCTGATTTGGCCGGCATGGCACGGCATGTGCTAGGAAATATCCTTTCAAAACCAAAACCTGCATCCAGAGTAAGACTTTGGCCAGTGCAGGCTGGCCGTATTGGCTGAATAATCCATCCGAGGGGAATTTCACCATGGAGGAAAAATCGTTACGTCCAAGGGAGCGGCAGGTCGTTGAACTGCTCCTGCAAGGTTGCGATAACGACGAAATTTCCAAGCAACTGCATATGGCGCGACGGACGGTGAAGGCTCACTTCAATCGTTTGTTTATGCGTTTTGGCATCACTGGCGGAGTTAAACGGGTCAAATTAGCGACACTTTTATACAGGAGACAGCTATGTTCAGAGGGAAACACAGCCATGGCACACCGAACGAGCGAGAACAGCGAGTCATCGAGCTAGTCGCTCAAGGGCTTAAGAACAAGGAAGTCGCCAGCGAAATTGGCACTACCGAACACGTCATCAAGAATTACCTGCGCACCATTTACGACAAACTGGGACTTTGGAACCGAGTAGAGCTAGCGCTTTGGTATGAGGCGCGTCGGCACGAAGGATTGGTGCTTGCCCAAACTCATTCCTAGGTTGTATTCACAATTGCAATCATCGCCAAGCTTACTCAATATTCCTCAAGGATTGTCGCCGCCTGGTGGGCACCCGTCGAAGTTATTTGCAGACCGAGCGTGATGCCGGCTCGAACTGATCTTTTTGGGCATCTAGTTGGTCCGTGAACCGTCCTCCGGGAGTCTTGCCATAGAGATCGGAGCCAGGGCAGTAGTAAAGGCCCGTGTGCACATCGATCCATACTCGGGTCTCGGGATTGCCGGCGAATGCTTGTGCTGGAGCCGGAGCACGGGTGATCCCGAGATTTACCATTAGAGCGTCGTACCAACTCAAATCTGAGTTTTGCCCCCGAGCACTGGCAAGAACCAACATCACCACCGCAACCAGAATTGCTCCGCATGCGACCAGCGCGTCCGGCGCCTGTAAGTTGAAACGAAGTGGTTTTTTACTCTCCGGGTTTCGCGGGGGCTCGGGGTGGGCGGGCTTTAAAACACGAACGCTGGTTACGGTTACTGCCGTCGGCGGCGGCTTCTCCGGGCTGCGGAGAGCGGGGACATTTGGTTGCGGTGAAGAGCTGCTGCGAGCCACGGCCTGGACGGGGCGCGATTCTACTCGAGGAGGAGCAACCGGCGTCGGAACAACCGGCGTCGGAACAGCCGCCGTGGCTGCCGGGGTTACGCCGGTTCGCTCGGGCCGAGCTTCGGCCGCACGCGCCGGGACATTCGGCCGAGATTCAGCCTTAGCGACGGGCGGGGTTGAGGCAGGTGTTCGCGCTGGCGTCTCGTGCGCTTCTCGACCAGTGCGGGCAACCGGTTGTGGCTCAAGGTTTGAGGCCGCTCGGGGTGGCTCAGGCTCTCGGGCCAGGGGCCTACGCCCGAAGTCTGCGACTGCTGGCCTTCGCTCAATGTTCACCGCCGGTGGCGCAGGTCTCTCTGGTTGCGGGGCCTCCACCGGCTTCGCGTGCGCTCGAGCGCGATTCTGAGCGAGGATGGCAGACTCGGGGCGAGCGGCCGGTCGCGCCTGCGAATTTTCCCGCGCCTGCAGGTTTCCCTTGGCCTGCTGGATGTACCAGAGCGAAGCCCATTTGCTTTGTAGTTCGTTAGAAGGATCAACGGCTATCCGCGGCAAACTGCAATTTCCGCAAAATGCCTCATGAGAACCGAAGGGGCGGCCGCAGACTCGGCATCGTTCAACGTTGCCCTTTGCCGTCTCCGCTCCGACGGCAGTCGGGGGGGCCTCGGTTTTCGGCGGCGGAAGGGTCGCGCCTCGATTCCTTTCTTCGCCAGGCACCGCGGGTACGCCCTCGCGTTCGCTGCCCCGGGACTTGCGTTCGATGACGCTCGTGGTCAGGCCGGCCATGAGTCGACACGCCCGGAGATCGCTGTCTTGAAAAGCGCCCGAGCGGTCCCAGCGCACCTCAACCAAACCCGCGATCTCACCAAAAACGTGAATGGGAGCGGCAATCAGTGACGCTACGCCCAGTTCGCGACAAATATCGACGCTGAGGCGAATGTCTTCAAGCGCATCCGCTGATTCGAACATCTCTCCACTCCGCAATTTTTCGGTGGCCACTAAAGAGTGCGAAGCCACCGAACTGCCCGGAATCGATGCCGCAACTCCTGACTCGGCGACACAGTCTAAATATCCTTCGGTGACCAGGCTTATGCTGACCCCGGATGCGGAGGTAATCTTCTTCAGGCGCTCGGCAATGAGTTTGGCCGCCTGGGAGATATCGAGTCCGCCATCGCGTACGAGGGACTGAATCTCAGCGATTTCAGAAAGTACGGCGCTGGTATTGATGGTCGGATCTTTGGCGCGGAGCGTATCGTTATGCTGTTGAAGGACGTAGGCAGCGGCCAGCAACTGCTGGAAGCCGTTTTCGTCGAGGACCGGCTTCTCTTTGGGTTTGTTGACGCTAGGGGTAGGAGGCCGTCGCTCGCCTGACATAACTGCTTTAGAATCTTATCGAAATTCAACCCCTACGGGAAGAGCCTACTTAGCTTGCAGAATGTGACAGATGGGAGGCGGCCTGGGTAACCGAAGTTCCTTGGTGGAGCGCGATTGCGCTCACCCAAGCCTTTTCGCAATTAGCTCGTTGACCAACTGCGGGTTCGCTTGGCCCTTCGAAAGCCTCATGACTTGACCGACGAAGAACCCCAAAACCGTCTTCTTACCCCCGCGATATTGCTCAACTTGCTTGGGGTTGCTGGCCAGCACCTCGGCAATGATCTTATCCAGTGCGGAGGTATCTCGCGATTGCTCGGGTCGGCCCTGTTCCTCATAGATCAAGGAGAAGTCCTTACCTCGTTCAAAGCTGAGGTCGAAGAGGTCTTTGAGCATCTTGCCTGAGATCGTGCCGCTTTCGACCAGATCTGATGCCATGGCCACACCCGCCATTGAAATAGGCGATTGCTCAATCGACAATCCTCGGGCGTTCAGTCGACCCATCAGCTCGCTCTGCACTAGGTTGGCAACTTTTTTCGGATTCTTTGCCACCTTAGCGGCCGTCTCAAACTGATCGGCCAGAGTCTTGCTCATGGTGAGAACATGCGCATCCTGCTCGGTGATCGCGTAGTCGGCCATCAGGCGTTTGCGGCGCGCCTCAGGGAGTTCCGGCAGCAGGGCGCGAATTTGCTCCCGCCAGTTCTGGTCGACTACCAGTGGAAGCAGGTCGGGCTCGGGAAAATAGCGGTAATCATGCGCCTGCTCCTTCGAGCGCATGCTGTAGGTCTTGCCTTCGACCGAATTATAAAGACGTGTCTCTTGCCTAACTTTATTGCCGGCTTCAACGATCTCGATCTGCCGATCGATTTCATATTCAAGCGCTTCTCGAATGAATCGGAAGGAGTTCACATTCTTGATTTCGGTTTTGGTGCCAAACTTCTCCGCGCCCCGCTCGCGCACGCTGATATTGGCATCGCAGCGCAGCGATCCCTCTTCCATGTTGCAATCGCTCACTCCGGTGTACAGGATGATTTCTTTTAAGCGGGTCAGATATTGATAGGCTTCGTCGGAAGAGCCGATATCGGGCTCGCTCACGATCTCGATCAGCGGCACTCCGCTTCGGTTCAAGTCAATGGCGGTAGAATCGCTTGCCCCGGCGAAGCCTTCATGCAGGCTTTTGCCGGCGTCCTCTTCGAGGTGAAGACGAGTGATACCGATTCGCTTGCCTCGTTCGCGGGGGTCGATTTGAATCCACCCATGCTCAGCCAAAGGTTTATCGTACTGCGAAATCTGATATCCCTTGGGGAGATCGGGATAGAAGTAGTTCTTGCGGGCAAAGATGGAAGTCTCGCGAATCTGGCAATTGAGGGCCATCGCCGCCAGGGTTGCGAACTCAACCGCTTTACGATTCAACACCGGCAAAGCCCCCGGAAGGCCCAGGCACACGGGACAAACATTGCTATTCGGCGGGTCGCCGAAACGAGTCGAGCAGGAACAAAAGATCTTGGTGGCGGTCAGCAACTGTACATGAACTTCAAGCCCGACCACTGGTTCATACTTAGCCCGCAGGTGTAGGGAGTTCGCTACCGGAGTAGCCATAGTAGGAGAATTATAGGAGATTTAGCGGCTTCGGCGTGAGCTCGAGCCACATGCTTTGCCGGTGCGCGTTATCCGGTCACTTTGCTTCGAGGTATTTATCGAGCGGCACTTCAAAGTACATCAGCTCATGCCCCGCGCCATCGCGTAGGCCGGTTAGATAAAATTCCGCCCCGGCCAAAGGACTATCCACGTCGGAAACGTCAAAAAAAAGAAAACCGGCTTGCGAGCTGCGTGGCTCGACGGCCTTGGCTTTAAATTGCGCATTTTCGATCTCTTCCCGCTCCGCTGAACCCACTGCCCCTTTTACTTTTTTGCTGGGAAAAGGCAGGGGGCTGCGCGTCGCCGAGGCGTGGGGGTGCGAGATTCGGCGCAGAATGTCATCCTGAGTGGCCGGGGACAGTTTGGCTCGGCTGGCGGTTACCAGTTCCGCCTGCATCTCGCCGATTTCAATAGGGCTCTCGCCGTCATTGGTAATCACCAAGAAGATGGGCATGAGGTCGTGATCCCGATAGTTGACGACAAATAAATTTGCCTTCCCCGGCCTGTCATAGGGATCAATGGCAACGGTTACATTCTCTTGTCCATGATGGTCGTGTGCGGGATAGCTGAAAGCCGGCTGGATCTTGGGCATGGAAAACTGTTTCGCCGCAAGACATAGAACGGGGAGCCCGATGCCTGCACTCGAGAGCACAAAGCTTATTGCAGGGAGGAATCTTCTGCTCGGCATAGGCGGCTTTCGATTATAGCTGTTGGTTACAGTCACGACCGAGCCGGGAGCTCACAACCAGGGCGGCTGCGGGCATGGATTTTCGGCCACCGTCACCTCGCTCACCGCACCTAATTTCGGTCTGGCTCGGTCTCCCAGACTCACTTGATTTGCCGGTTTTTGTGTACTAATCTGAAATTACACCGGAAAGGAGGTGGTCGGATGAAGAGTTCTGATGGAAGTAGATGTTTCATGAGACCAGGTGAGGTGGCTGAGACTTAGAGCGGTTGCTCTGAGTGCTTCGCAACTCGACCGGTGAGTGTGGAATTGTCCTCCTGGTGTTTAGGTCGCGCCAGGACCCGGAGTCGCCGAAGGGGCCACTGTATCTTTGCTGCTTTTGAGCCGCATAGATCGCTTCAGAGTGACCACCTCTTGGTCAAACCCAAACAGTCCACCGAACGGCCCGCAGGCCAACGCTTGCGGGCCGTCGTCGTTCCGAGGACCTACCTAGGATGTATTCTGTCGAGAGAATGGTGGACCACTTCGAGAGTGCGCGGGATGGCTTCGCGCTTACCTATTCCCGGATGAGTGATGGCGAGCTTTGCCAGTTAGCCCTGCAGCCCTGGACGTTGAGTGACCCGGCATGGGAGGCACTCGAGGATGAATTTGAGCGACGTAGACTGGAGCTGCCCGAGCCCGAGTCTCCTCCAGAAATGATCAGCCCGGAGAGACGAAACTTGGTCGTCATTCGTCGCTTCCGCGATATACCCGAGGCCTTTTTGGCCAAGGGTCGACTGGAGTCGTCGGGAATTGAATGCTTTCTGGCCGACGACAACATGGTTCGCATGGACTGGTTTATATCGAACCTTCTCGGCGGGGTGAAGCTGCTGGTCGACGCCGAGCGGTTCGGTGAAGCCGCACGCATTTTGAACGAGCCTATTCCCGCCGAACTTGAGATCGAAGGTGTGGGCGAGTACATACAGCCCCGCTGCCCGCAATGCGGATCGCTCGATGTGGTTTACGGCGAACTCAACAAGAAAGTGAGTTATACCAGCGCTTGGTTGGGGGTACCGATTCCCTGGCCATGCGCTGACTGGTCATGTCACGACTGCGGTCACCGCTGGCGCGACGCTGCCTGAGGTGAGCGAGCCGCCTGCGACCGAATCGCCTTTTTGGCTTCGGCTTCTTTCTCGATTGCCAAGGCGATCACCTGAGAGGTGTCCGCGGCAAGGGGCAGTTTCGCGAGCTCCTCGCGGTTGAACCAGCGGACCTCGGCGGCATCGGCTGAGGCGCGAAGCCGGCCGGAGACTCTTTGGCAGAGAAAGTCGATGAGCACGTAGTGGTAGCGCGTGCGCTGGTTTTGGTCCGGGATGATTCGCTCGAAGACGCCCAGCATCTCACGAGCTTCTACGACCAGCCCGGTTTCTTCCCGCACTTCTCGTTCCGCTGCCTGGGCCAAGGTTTCGCCCAGTTCAACCATGCCTCCGGGAATGGACCATTGACCGCGAAGAGGAGCGCGCGCTCGCTTAACCAGCGCTACACGACCCCTCTCGACGATGATTGCTCCAACCCCGACCAGCGGGTGAAT
>JAFAPG010000428.1 GCA_019247235.1 Acidobacteriota bacterium | reverse complement strand
CCACGACTGGTGTGGGCCACCACTTTTGGGCCATTTACACAGCGACCTCGAGTTCTTCTAATACTTCTGTTTCACTCCATACAGTTCCAGAGTGGCGGCTTTGACAAGGGCATCCACCATCTGGCTTCTAAGCAGTGCGAGTATGTCAAAGCTTCCAGATAGATCTCCTTTTTCTCCGCTACCCAAACCTGGCTCAGTTCACGTGCTTCATCTAGAAGACAACGAGAGCGATGCATTGCTCACCAAGGGCGCCCTCGAGAAAAGCGGTCTACACATCGAAATCACGGTAGCCACAGATGCGACCCAATACGAGTCGGCGCTCTCGTCGGGACAGTTTGACCTGATTCTTTCCGATCATGGATTGCCGGGTTTTAGTGGAAGAGCTGCCCTGGAGAGCGCGCAAGCCAAGTGCCCGAGGGTTCCTTTCCTATTTGTTACGGGAGCGGACAATGAGTCCGAGGTTGCGGCAGGTCTGAAAGCGGGCGCGAGTGGCTTTGTTTCAAAAGCGGAGCTGTGGCGGCTTACCTATACCATTCGAGGAATAGCAGACAAGCGGGCACTCGAAAGGGCATTCGAAGACACCGAACGGAAGAACTGTGCCATGAATCGCCTGCTTGTCGCCGTGCAAGAGCTTTCGCTGGCACGCAGCATGGAAACTATCATGGCCATTGTTCGCAGAGCGGCTCGGGAGCTTACCGGCGCCGATGGCGCGACATTAATTCTGCGGGATCAGGACAAATGTTTTTACGCCGATGAGGATGCGATTGCGCCACTTTGGAAGGGTCAACGCTTCCCCCTGAGTGCCTGCATTAGTGGCTGGACCATGCTGAATCGGCAGCCAGCTGTCATCGAAGATATCTATTGCGATCCGCGAATTCCTGCCGAAGCCTATCGACCAACCTTTGTAAAAAGTCTCGCCATGGTACCGGTCCGGGTCGAGGACCCAATAGCCGCCATTGGCAACTATTGGGCCAGCCGGCACCTGCCCACCAACCAAGAGGTTGAACTCCTACAGGCCTTGGCGAATACCACGGCTGTAGCCATCGAGAGTGTCGAGCTCTATAACCAGCTGGAACAACGCGTTCAGGAACGAACCAGACAGCTTCAGGAAGCAAATCGGGAGCTCGAGGCATTTTCCTATTCCGTGTCGCATGACCTGCGTGCTCCGCTGCAGCACATTATTGGATTTGCAGCGCTCATCGAAGAAGACTCCTCCACATCCCTGAGCTCTAGCTCGCAAGATTTTCTCACAAGAATTGTGGGTAGCACTCAGGAGATGGGAAGGCTTATCAATGACCTGCTTCGCTTGGCAACGTTCTCTTTTGGACAATTGGAGCTTACGAGTGTGAATCTCTCGACCATCGCTTCCCAGATCTGCATGAGCCTGCTGGCGCAAGATCCGAAGCGAAAGGCCGAGTTCCGCATCGCCCCCACCGCAAACGTTCAGGGCGACCCCGGTTTGCTAAGGGCAATGATGGAAAACCTGTTTTCAAATGCCTGGAAATACACGGCGAAGAAGGACCGCAGCATCATTGAATTCGATTCCACCACGATCTCAGGGGAGCGCCAATTTTTTGTTCGGGATAACGGAGTGGGCTTTAATTTGAACTATGCGGGAAAGCTGTTTGCCCCCTTTCAGCGCCTGCATAAAAAGGAAGAGTTTCCAGGAAACGGCATAGGTTTGGCGACAGTGCGGCGAGTCATTCACCGACATGGAGGACGCGTCTGGGCCGAATCTGAGCCTGACAATGGAGCGGTATTCTATTTCACTTTGGGAACGGCTCCGGCCTAGATGCTTTTCTTCGCGACTGTTTCGTCACCGTTTTCCCCAGCGGCTCACGTCCTAATCTATGTCGCAGTGCCAGCTAGGTAAGAGACTTGCTCATAGGGATTCGATCGTGTTCTTCAAAGCCTAATTTTCGATAGAAGGCTTGTGCCGCCCGATTGTGTCGTTCTACCTGAAGTTCCAGGGTGGTAATGCCCATGGTGCGACAGGTTATGGCGACCAGGCCGAGCGCCGACTTGCCCAGTCCCATTCGTCGATACTTTTCGACAATATAGAGGTCGGTGAGGGTGGCTTGGCGACCCCCAAATTCTAGATCGTACCCAAAGGTCACAATCACATATCCTGCATCGCAACCGGCAAAGCGAATCAGCCAGGCCCGGCCGAGGGAATTATCTGCCAAGAGCGTTGCGAGGCTTGCTTCGATTGTGCTGCGACGGAAGAGGATCTGATCGAACCGGTAGTATGCTTCGATCAAACGGAGGAGTCTAGCGCGATGGGCGAGAGTTGACGGAATAAACTTCGTTCGGGTCTCGGGTTTTGATCTCTGTTTCATAGACGGTCTCGAGCTCTCAGCCGAGGGAGCGTGGCCCTGAGCAGGTCTCGGATGGGTAGGAGAATTCGAACCGGGCTTAGTCCGCACTTGCGGTGATCCGCGAGAGAGCGGCTCCCAGCTCGGCGCCCTTCCGGCCAACGTGCGGGCAAGCGTTTGCGCCATGATGCGGCCGACTCCGCCTAACCAACCCCATGGCTACCGTCTCGGCTGATACCGCACCGCCACCGCCCCGGAGTTGAACTCCATCCGGCTCACCAGCTTCAAGTCGAGATGCTTCGAGAGCCCGGCCGCGAGCGTCGGTCCGTGGCCTGCAAGCCTGGGGTGCACCACGAACTCGTACTCATCGATCAATCCCTAGTCCGCCAAGGCCAGCGGGAGCTTCACGCCTGCTACGAGCAGTCCCTTACCCGACTGCCGCTTGAGCTGCCGAACGGCCTTCCCTAGATCCCCACGAACAAGTTCCGCGTTCCAATCGACCCGGTTGAGAGTGCTCGACACGACGTACTTTTTGGCCGGGTTGATCGTCCTGGCGAATGGTTCCATCCAGTCAGGTCTCCCGACGGTCTCGGCCGGCGGGCGCCAAACTGCCTCCATCATTTCGTAAATCACCCGACCAAAGAGGAGAGCGTCGGCCCGTTTGAGGTTCTCGATCGCATGATGATGCAAGTCTTCGTCCGAGGGGATTGCACGATGATCGCAACAGCCGTCCAATGTGATGTTGATGGAATAGCGAAGGGGTCGCATTACAGCCAGAGTACCCCCGACGGGGTAGACCAGCAAGGTTAGGTTCAGGGCTA
>JAFAPG010000559.1 GCA_019247235.1 Acidobacteriota bacterium | reverse complement strand
GGAGAATTGCAGCCTGGCGAGGAGTTCGCACCCACAGATGGCGATGCTCCATGAGAAAATCGACCCCATGTTCCTTGAGCGAGATGGGGAAGGGGTCGTTCTCCGGCACTCGCTGCAGCACCTCGATAGCGCAAACGTCGAGCTCGTAACCTCCGGGAGCGCGTCGATCGGCGCGCACCTTGCCTTCCACCACCACGCTTGATTCCTGGGTCAGTCCTTTTATGGCGTCAAAAACCTCCGCGGCAACCGCGTTCTTTGCCACCACCCCTTGAATGACTCCGCTGCCGTCGCGGAAGATGGGAAATAACAGCTTTCCACTCTCCCGCAGGTTGTAAACCCAGCCCTGCAGCCTAACCAACTGATTCTCGTGTTGGCCCACATCGGCGATTCTGGTTAGCGGATGAGACATCGATTTCTCAACTATGGACCTAGGCGCAGCACAGTGGATGTTCGAGCGGCCGCTTAGACTGGCACCAGGCTGCCGAAGATCTCTCCCATTTTTTCGACCGGATTGATCTTCTCGTTCTCTTCAATCTCCAGCAGCAATGGCGGTTTGTGAGGGGCTTCGCCTAATAGCTCCAGGGTCTGCTTCCAATCGATGGTTCCTGACCCGGGCCAGAGGTGGGAGTCTCGGTCTTTGGCATTATCGTGCACGTGGGTGGAGTGAATATACTGCTTCACGCTCTCAAATGCGGCGGACACGCTGCTCATCAGGTGCGCGTGCCCGGTGTCGAAACATACGCCCACATCATCAAAATGCAAGGTATGAATCAACTCCACCAAACGCTCTGGGGTGGAAAGTTCGTTGGGAATGTTTTCCATCAGCAACCGCACTCCCAAGGGTTTGGCAAAGGCCCGCAGGTGCTCGATCGAGGTCATAGCCGCCTCGAACTTCCGCTCATTAAAGGATTCATTGGCCACTCCCACGTGCTGGACCAGGAAGCGGAAGGGAATGTGCTCGGCCAGTTCGATGGCGCGTTTGATCTCGTCCATGGCCTCGATGCGGGCTGCGCGATCGAGCGAGGCAATATTGACCGGGGGAGCTCCTGTCCGGCCCCATTCATAGTCGGCATAGAGCGGGGCATGGACGGAATGTAGAGGGACTCCACTGGTCCTGAACCAATCGGCGATTTCGCGAACGTGCTGCTTGCGATTGGCATAGTCCAGATGCTGGCGCGCGCCAAAAATTTCGATCGCCTGGGCGCCACCCGTCACCAGCTTGTCGAGCAAGCCGGGATGCAGGCGCTCCTTTACGTACAGATAACTGGAGACTGCCCTGAGCATTGGTTCCTCGGATTTCGAATCGTTTATTGGTCTAGCCAAGTCTCGGTCGAGCGAACTTTTGAGGCTAGCCTAGCAAGCTGGCAGAGTCAAATGCCATTGCTTTTCGCCGAGTAGGAAATCCAGGACATGCCTCAGTGAAAATCGAGACTTAGGTCTAGTTTCAAAGCATCGCCTGCCGCTTGCGTCCATTCAGGCGTTGGCAAACGACATCCATTTCTAACCCGTCGAGCGGCGAGCACGGAAACGCACACTGAAAGAGGTGGTGAGCACGAGCCTCAGACCTGTTGCCGAGTCTCGCCGAGAGTTACTTCGACCTCCAGGCGTCGTTTACCCCGATAGAGGGTGAGTTTCACCTGATCACCGGCACGATGATTGTTCATGATCTGGGTAAGTTGCTGTTGATCCTGCACCTCTTGCCCATCGACGCCGACGATGAGGTCGCCGCCGATCATAATCGGGGTGTTACCGAAGTAGGCGCGCTCGGTACCGCCTTTAATGCCGGCATGGTCGGCTGCCCCGCCAGGAGCAACCCGCACTACGAGTAAGCCGTAGTCAGAGGCTAGACCCAACTGGTCGGCAATATCTGGGCTAATGGGTATCGTATAGACACCGAGGGACGGTCGACGGACCCGACCGAAGGTGACCAGGTCATTCAGAACCGCTTTGGCAGTGTTAATGGGAATGGCGAAGCCGATGCCGGCGCTTTGTTCAACGCCGGGATTGGAAGCAATCATGGTATTGATTCCAATAACCTCGCCATGCGAGTTCAGCAACGGGCCGCCCGAGTTGCCGGGATTGATAGCAGCGTCGGTCTGGATGGCTTCGTCGATGGTTGCACCCCCGGGCTCCTGCACCTGACGAATCGAACTCACAATACCGCTCGTCAAGGTTCCCGCCAGGCCAAAGGGATTGCCGATGGCATACACCTTTTGTCCCACCTGAAGGCTTTTCGAGTCGCCCAGAGTCATGGGAGTAAGGTCGCTGGCTTTGATCTGAATGATGGCCAGATCATGGGAGCGGTCCGTACCCACCAAGCTAGCACGGTATTTTTTGCGATTATGCAGGGTGACCTCCACCTGGTGGGCGTCAGCGATTACGTGATAGTTGGTGAGAATGTGTCCGTCGCGGTCAATGATGAAGCCCGAGCCTTGGCCTTCGGCTGGCACCAAGCCGTAAAACCAGTCTAACGTCATGGCTCTTGAAGTTACGTTGACCACCGAGCCGACATTCCTGCGATACACGGAAATATTATTTTGCTCCTCCGCGTCGAGCGACTCATTGTTGGCTGCTTCGATGGTCTCAACCTTCGCCGGAGCGCTCGCCGTGCGCAGGATGCCAGAGCGATAGGTTGTGTAATAGAAGAACAGTCCGACAAACAGAACTGCAATTGCCATCGGTCGTGCGAGCTTCATGATGAAAAGCACCTGGCCTGAATTCAAACTTGCTATCGACAGAACCAAATATTCTACTGTGCCTGAACTACTCGTGTAAGCAAATGCCTAGAGAATACGCGATTGGCGCACGTTGACAATTTCTTCATCGCTCTCTAGGTTATTGAAGTTTCCCCCGGGGGCCTGCCTTTAAGAGTACTTTTAAAACCACGCTCGGGTTGCTCCTGCTGGCGGTGACTGCGCTCTGCCTTCACGGATACCATCCGTACGCAGAAGATGCAGAAATCTATCTGCCTGGAATTGAAAGGATCCTACACCCGGAGCTGTTTCCGGTCGGCCGAGAATTCTTCGCCTCGCACGCTAGTCTCACCGTATTTCCCAACTTGATTGCCCTGTCCGTTCGCCTGACCCACCTGCCTCTCGCCTACGCGTTGCTGGCCTGGCAGCTTGCCGCGATCCTGCTACTGCTGATCGCCAGCTGGCAATTTAGCGCCACCTGTTTCCTCACTCCCGAGGCGCGTTGGGCAGCGGTTGGGACTATGGCAGCGCTGTTGACGCTGCCGGTTGCGGGAACAGCCCTTTACATAATCGATCAATATCTCAACCCGCGAAATCTGGCAGCCGTGGTGGCCATCTTTGCCACGACCAGGGTTCTACAAGGCAGACTAGTCAGAGCCGCACTCTGGCTGGGTTTTGGCTTCCCCATTCACCCTTTGATGACTTGTTTCGCGGCCCTGTTTTCCGCCCTGCTGCTGGCGCAAAGGAAGTTCGACGACAACCGATATTGGGCGATCTTGCTCTTTCCCGTTCCCCACTTGTTTGTTCGACCTACGCCCGCCTATCACGAGGCGATGCGTTTTCATATCTCTCACTTTATTACCCACTGGCAATGGTATGAATGGCTGGGAGTTGTTGCCCCGGTGGCCATTTTTTACTCGATCCAGCGCCTGGCCCGACAGCAAGAATGTGCCACCGTACGGTGGGTTGCGCGCGCGCTGGTCATCTATAATCTGGGCTTTTTCGTGCTCGCTCTGGTGATTTCGATACCTAAAGCCTTTGAGGCTCTCGCTCGCATTCAGCCCTTACGCAGTCTTCACCTGCTGTACATGCTCTTGATCCTGATCGGGGGCGGACTCATGGGCCAACAGGTCTTGAAGCGGCGGGTCGGGCGCTGGCTAATTTTTTTTGTGCCGCTGTGTGCGGGCATGTACTGGGCACAGCGCACACTGTTTCCCGCCAGCGCGCACATCGAATGGCCATGGAGGGCGCCGAGAAATCCCTGGACCCAGGCCTTCGTTTGGATTCAAAGCAATACCCCAGTCGATGCGCTGTTTGCGATCGATCCTTTCTACAACCGTATTCCGGGTGAAGACACGGTAGGTTTTCGCGCCTGCGCCGAGCGCAGTCGGCTGGCCGACGCCGCCAAAGATAGCGGGGCAGTTTCCATGTTTCCGCCTTTGGCCGAACGATGGTGGGATGAGTTCGAGGCCCAGCGAAACTGGAGTAAATTTCAGAAGCAAGACTTCATCAACTTGCAACGCCGATACGGCGTCGAGTGGGTGGTGCTTGCGGCGCCCGTCAGCTCAAGCTTCGACTGCCCTTACAAGAATCCTGCGGTAGCTGTCTGCAAGCTCGCTCCCTGAACCTTGCAGCCGAGCATAAGCGCGGCCGAAGCAAAGTGCTGGACTTTTCCGCCACACAGCTTGCGGACGATTAGGAATTTCTGCCTAACTCCAACCTTCCCCGGGCATAGTAATCGGCTTTGGCGGGATCTAATCGCCGGCCACGGGGATCAAAGATGCGGGGATGGCCGATGCCCCAAGACTTTAGAGCAAATGCCAGCGTAGTTCCGAGCACACCCAGGCCGTACTTTACGCTTCGTTGGAAGTTAATCGAGGATGCTTCGGGGAAGTATTTTGTCGGGCAAGAGACTTCCCCAATGCGAAAACCGAAGTAGGCGCATTGCGCGAGCATCTGATTGTCGAAGACGAAGTCATCGGAGTTCTCTAGTAGAGGCAGGGTAGTTAAGACTTCGCGGCTGAATGCTCGATAACCGGTGTGATACTCAGACACTTTGACGCGCAGAAACAGATTCTCAAAGGCGGTGAGTAGGCGGTTAAAGACATATTTGTAGAGCGGCATGCCCCCGCGAAGTGCTTGACCACCAATAATTCGCGAACCCAAGACAACGTCATAAATGCCATAGGCGATCATGCTCGCCATAGCGGTTACAAGTAGTGGGGTGTATTGGTAATCGGGGTGTACCATGATGACCACGTCGGCGCCTTCTGCCAAGGCTTCGGTGTAACAGGTTTGCTGATTGCGCCCGTAGCCGTAGTTCTTGTCGTGGACAAAGTGGAGGAGTCCCAGTTCCTTGGCGACTTCGACCGTTCGATCGGAACTGAAATCATCGACCAAGATGCGCAAATCGACGATTTCCGGTAGCTCACTGACAGTGGCCCGAAGAGTCTTCTCCGCGTTGTAAGCGGGCATGACAACCGCGATTTTTTTCCCGTTTAGCATGTGCCCGCTATTCCCATGCCAAGGCCGCGAGACCTCTCGCTCCTCAGCGGCGAGCAAGGCAAAGCCCCATTGCCTGAGGTAGGCTGATGGTGGATGAGCCCGTTTTCAATGCCAGAACGTAAGATACGGAACTTTTTCATTGAAAGGTTGCGGTTGGTAAATTCAAACCCATCATAAACCATGACTTCTTCTTCCTCGTTGCCAACAAAGTTTCCTCGACTTACCCGTGGAACCACCCTCGTCCACATCGACTTCTTAATCACGGGAATTGTCATGACCTTTCTTGGGCCCATGCTGCCGGCTTTGGCGGCGCGCTGGTCACTCAACGATAACCAGTCAGGAGCCCTGATCTTCGCCCAGTTCTTCAGCTCTATGTTTGGCATGCTGTTGTCGGGGATCCTGGTAGGGCGCTGGGGCTATCGACTGACACTGATGACGGGCTTGGTGCTCATGCCTTGTGGGATGGTGTTGATTGCTTTTGGGCCTTGGCTCGAAGGAATGATTTCTATTTGCATTCTGGGCGTTGGCTACGGAATTACCACACCTGCGGGTAATCTGCGAACTGCGGAGGTATATCGCGATCAGAGCGCTTCGGCACTCAATGTGATCAATGCGGTGTGGGGTGTGGGAGCCATGAGCTCTCCTTTTTTGTTGGCCCTTGCCTTAGGTGCCCACAAGCCCTGGATTTTTCTATTTTCGACGGCGGCTGCGCTCCTGTTACTGCTCCTAGTCTTTGCAGTTTCCCGCTTTCATCCGGACCAGCGGCGCAAACAGTCGTCCTCGGCAAATCCTGCCTCTCTGTGGGCTACACCCGTTCTGCCGCTCGTCTGTCTTCTATTTTTTGTCTATGTAGGCACGGAAACATCTCTCGGCAGCTGGGTCGCTATGTATGCGCGCCGCTTATCTCCACCCGAGCGCTCGTTCTCTACGATAACGCCATCTTTTTTTTGGGGTGCGATATTGGCCGGGAGGGCGTTTGCTCCGCTGGCTCTGAAAACCTGGCGCGAAACCGCAGTCGCCAGTGCCGGTCTTCTGGTCGGCTTGGCCGGTGTACTCACGCTGGCGCTGGCGCACGGAGTCGGCCTGGTAATCCTAGGTGCGACTTTGGGGGGGCTTGGTCTGGCTGCAATCTTTCCCATCAGCGTCTCGCTCCTGCCAATCTGGTTCGGAGAGTCCTCGGGCCGGGTAAGCGGCGCCGTCTTCGGCAGTGGCAATTTGGGGGGTGCAGTCCTCCCCTGGGTCGTCGGCCTGGTCTCAAGTCAGTTCGGCAGCCTACGATTGGGATTCCTGGTGCCGTTGGTGGGAATGGCGGCCATGTTCGCCTTTTATGTCAGTGCCGGCAAGTCTTTAAAACGCTTCCCCTCCGCGCCTGCGCCAGAACCATTACCCTAAGCGCGAAGCAAGGCACCCACGGTTGCGCGGTCAGGTGCGGGTGAGCGTCGCTGCGATCGAACGCTTGTCCAACGATTGCGACCAACTGATAAACTAACCTAAACTCGAATGTCACGAACC
>JAFAPG010000553.1 GCA_019247235.1 Acidobacteriota bacterium | reverse complement strand
CGATATCCCGTGCGAAGCTGCGAGTCGCGGCCACCACGCGGGCCTCGATCTCAACTTCCTGAGTCTTGCGATCGAGCTGCGACAGCAAGCGATCAACTGGAGACATGACGCTCGGAATATCGTTGATGATGATGGCATTGGTGCGCTCATCGGCATCCACGGTGCCGCGTTGGCTGAGGAACTTCTTCACGGTTGCGAGAACGTCCTTCGAGTGCGCATAGCTCAAAAACCGAGTAACCGTAATTTTGTCGACCGACAGAGCTTCTGCTTCTTGCTGCGCTCGCCGGGCCTCCGCCTCGCGACGGAGAGTGTCCAAACCGGCAATGCGCAGCACATTCCCGTCTAGCTGGCGTGCCAGGCTATTGTTCTTGAGCACGATATCCAATGCCTGATCCCAGGGCACATCGTCGAGAACGATGGTCAGAGTGCCTTTCACATCCGGATCAAGCACCACATTCAACCCGCTGATTTCATGAATCAGTCGGAAGAAGTCCTTTAAGTCGACGTCTTTTAAATTGACCGAGATCGGCTCACCCGTGTATTTGGTGATGACGGACGCGGCTTGCGGCTTGCTCTTCTGCTCGGCGGCCAGATTGACCGCCGGCTCGATGGGGGAACCAGGTTGGGCCGGAGTCTGTGCCTGCGCTCCCATGGCTCCGCTCGGAGTCGGCAACAGGTTGCCTTCGGGCCTTTCGACAAACTTCGACGCAGCTTCGACGGCGCGAGCCGGAGCCTCTGCGGATGCGGCTTCTTGCTTGGTGGTGTAAGAAGGATCAAGCACCACGAAGTCCTGCGCAGGTTTGGGCACAGCGACACTCGAGGCGCTTTCCTCGACGCGCTTGAACTTTAGCGTGAGCTTATCGGCAGGGCCAGAGACCCATTCGTACTTACGGGGCCCCTCAAGTTCGACAACTACGCGAGTCATGGCGCCGGCGGTGCCGATCCGAACCAGGCTGACACCACTATCTCCGACCGAGATGGGCTTCATCGCGGTCGCCAAAGTGGTGTTCGGCAGGTCCACAACCACCCGCTGTGGAGAACCGAGCGTCTCCACCTTGGGGGTAACTGTGCCCCTGGTAAACATCTCGACACGGACGTCGGTTTCTCCGTGCACCACGCTGACCTTCTCGAGAGCGGCGCCCGCCGCTCCTGTGCCCGGAGTTTGCGCTCCTGCCACCAGTACCATGGCATACAGGACCGTTATTGTTGCCAGCATTTGCTTTCGCATTTCCCGTCTCCCCGCCTCTTCTCAACTAAACTTGTTTTCTGCTTCGAACTTTTCCAGCCCTGGCGACTATGCCGCCGGCCGGCTGATGGTCTTGGTAACATCCCGCGTCAAAGGCTTGCCCAGCTTGTCATGAAACGTCTGCTTGAAAACGATGGAATTGGCTGTGATCTTTTCTACAAATCCATTGAACACAGGATCGTTCTCGCGTAGGAAATAGGCTTTGTCGAGCGCATTCACCACCACCGCGATCATTCCTGTTTCTGACCTCACTACCCCTCTCAGAGCAATCTGCTCGATATCGAGGCAGCGCTTTCCCGAGCTGCAGCCAGAGCCGACTACACCGATGCTGACGACTGGGCTGACGAAGGGGTCGCGACGACCGGCAGCGCCGATTTTCCTTGCCACCACAGCCGAGGCACCGCTACTCGACGCCTGAGCCGCCGGCTTTTCCTGAGCCGCTGAGACTGTCTTCACCTGAACCGCGTGACTCTTCGCGTGACTGCTAAAAGGATCTTTGGTTTCAGCAGTGGTCGAGCTCTTAGCTTCGGACTTAGCATGGACGACGGGCTTGGCCGTCACCGAACTCGCCGTCGCGGAGCTCGCCTTTGCGGGCGCTGTCTTGGTCGCTGGGCCGCTCGAGGTAACGGCAGAGGTACGATTGCCGGCCGAGACTGCCGCCGGCTTCGCGCTTAGAGGCTGCACCGGTACTGCGGCCGGCTTAACCTGGACGCTCGCGGTCTTCTGCCCTCCCACCGGCACCACCTTCACCGTCGCGGGCGATGGTTTCGCGCTGACGGAGGTGACCTGCGGAGTAGGCTTCGCCGCAGAATCGGCGCTCGTGGACTTCGCCGCGACCGTCGGGTTTTGCCCCGCACAGATAGTCGTCAGTGCCAGTACGAGAGAAAATGGGTAAGTGCGCTTCATTTAGCTCCTGCCTTTGCCCGTCGGAGTGGCAGCCGGAACGGTGTCGTGACTGAAGAAGGTCGTGGCCGTACAAGTTGCCACCACACTCTCATTGGCCGCGTATTGATAGTGATGCTTCGCCTGCGCCTGGTCCGACTTCTTGGGCGTTGCTAGCTGCAAACCCGAGACCGTCACAATGCGCTCAAGCTTTGATACCTGGTCAAAGAAGGTCAGCAGCGAGTAGTAGGATCCATCCACTTCTAGTTCGAACGGAACTTCGGTGTAGTACTCCTTCGAGTTCACCGGCTTGGCGGTGTAGCGACGCACCTCGATCCCGGCTCTCATGGCTTCCGCATCAAGCATCTTGATGAAGCCGTCGACGTCTTTCTCGTCGGGAACGATGCGCTTTTCAATTTCCAGTTGCTGTTTCAAATTGGCAACTTGGCGATCCATGTCCTGCAACTTGGACCGATATGGCTCCAGCTGCGCATTTTCCTGCAACTTATTGGCGAGCGCCTTCTCGGCCGCTTCATTGCTGTCACGCTGGGTCTTGAATAGCGTGAAGTACAGGGCGGCGCTCAAAAGCACGGCCACCCCAATCACCAATCCCCACTGCTTAATACCCGATAGTTCGTTGAAATTCGCCATAGTCACTCCGCCCTTACGACTTACCTTTTTCGCAGGTCAGCGTGAACTGGAATGCTTGCATGTCTTTCACGCTCTCGTCTTGGAAGGTTTCCTTGATCTCGATGTTTTTGAAATATCCCGTCTTCTGGAGATTGGAGATCAAGTTGGCGACGGCATCGTTACTAAGTGCCGTGCCCTCGATGGCAATATTTGCCCCCTGATCCTTCATCGAGCTCAACCAAACCGCTTCCGTGCTATTCACCGTGTCGCCGATGGTGTTTAACAGATTCACCGGCCCAACTTGGTTCTTACGCAGCTGATCGATCACGTCCACCCGGCGCTTGTAATTGTCAGCCTCTTTCTGCCGCTCCAAATAACGCCCTTTTACATCGGAGAGTTCACGATTTTTCTGCTCGGCCACTCTCATCTTGGTGGCCATCTCTTGTCCGTGATGATTGAGGTGATACCAGTAACTAACGTTGCCGCCAACGGCGAGCAGCAAAACCACTAACACTTTCAGCTTGGGCGATCCTACGTCGCCAATGTCCATCGAAGGTGCCGAAGGTGCGCCCGAGCGTCGGTTTTTTGGTTTGGTTGTGCCCAGCAGATTAATTCGGATCATAGTTCTTCAAAGCTCCTCAAGGCCAAACCAACTGCTACCGCCAATTGGCCCGCATTCGCCTCGATCAGCTCCAGCGTCGGCCCAGCCGCAGGCGGGGCAATCTTTTGAAACGGATTCAAAATGTCTACTGGCATGGCAAATTCCTGGCGCAATGCCTCGAGCAGCCCCGGAACCTTCGATGAGCCCCCGGCCACATAAATCTTCTCAATGTGCTCGCCGGCCGCACTGGCGCGGAAGAAATCAAAGGTCTTCTGAATCTCCAGCACGATAATCTCGGTCACCTGCTGCAGGATCGGCGTTTTCGCATCTTCGCTGACCGTGCCCACCTTCTTACCTAATTTCAGGGCTTCGGCATCGTCAAAGCTCAGATCCAACTCTTTCTGCAAGGAATCGGTGTACTGATGGCCGCCTACGCTAACGTCACGGGGGAATAGCGGCGATGTTCCTTTCACGATGTTGATGTTCATCACGCTCGCGCCCAAGTTCAGCAGAGCCACGACCTGATTAGGTGAGGGCTCGTAGTTGTACTCGTAGCAGTTCTGCAGCGCCAGAGCATCAATGTCCACGATAGCCGGAGTTTTACCCGACATCGAGAGTACGTTGGTGTAGTTCAAAATCTTGTCCTTCTTGACGGCTACCAGCAGCACGTCCATGTGCGGCTGGCCTTCGTCTTCGGAAAGAATCTGGAAGTCCAAGTTCACGTCGGCTAAGTCGAAGGGGATATGTTGGGCCGCTTCCTTTTCAATGGTTTCCGCCAGCTCAGCATCGCTCATCGAGGGCAGAGAGATCTTCTTCACAATTACGGAATGACCGCTAACCGCGGTGGCGACATTCTTGGTTTTGATGGAATTTTCGGTGAATAACTTGGAGATCGCGCTCGAAACCGTTCCCGAGTCAACAATCATCGAGTCCACGACAATATCCGGAGCCAGCGGCTCCAGGCCTAAATGAGCAACTTCGATCGCCCCTCGGCTCTTCTTTAGCTCCACCGCCTTGATGCTCGAAGAACCTACATCCAAACCAACGATTGATTTTGATCCAAATCCAAACATGTGCCCGCCTTTAGGTGGCAGCCTGGCCGGCCGCCTTCGCTTTCTTCGTGCGCTTTACCTCTACTTCACTGGACTTCTCTTCCATCCATTGATCCAGCCGAGATTTCTTGAACCGCCAGCGATTGCCTAGCTTGAAGGCCGGAATCTTCTGTTCGTTCACGTACTTGTACAGTGTGTCCGGGCTTACGCCTAGGTATTGCGACGCCTGGCGAATATTCATTACCTCGCGCGAATCAGCCATAGTTGTCCTTTCCACAGATTTTTCTGTCCTGCCATGCCCACCTCGCAGGACTTCGTTGGGAGAGAATCCACCCGACAAGTTGCTTCGAGTGGATTTAGGTGGACTGAGCATATATCAACCGGGGAGGCGACGCGGTCAAGGCGAAATTCCGCGTTTTTACGGTTTTTATACCTGTTTTCTGGAAAATTCTGAGGACGGAGTTGTATTTCTAGTCAAGCTATTGATGTCAGCGAGGGCCCTACCACTCGATCTTGGGGTGTTTGTACAGAAGGTGCACTGATTGCACCCCGCGACATAACCGAAGTGCTACAGACGGTACCAAGGTTCCATGCCCGAGCAGGGCGAAAACCGGCTCTGGTGGCCGATTTCGAGCTCACTCCGGGCGCCCGCGGCTGGGAACATCCCCAGGCAAGGACGGCTTGCGCCAATTGACCAGCTTCGCGCCGAAAGCGGGCAAATTGTGGAGCCTGAGCTCGCCCAAATACTCACTTCCGCAGCCAATTGGAACTTAGTTATGCTCGTTCAGAAGGGGTGATAATTGCGCTATCTTGAGCGTCTCCAGCCTTTAGCTTTGTTGCTCCTGCGGGTCGTCGTAGGCATCATCATGATCGGCCACGGCTACGCCAAGGTTTTTGGTGGCGGGATGATGGCCCACTATCACCTGGTGCAAAGCTTTGGTTTGCCTGGGTGGCTGGCCTTGCCTTCGGCGCTGAGCGAATTTTTCGGCGGAATTCTTGTGTTGCTTGGTCTTTTTACCCGGATTGCCGCCGGAGCCATTTTGCTCGATCTGCTGGTTGCGATCTGGAAGGTGCACTGGAGGAATGGATTGCTGGGCGAGAATGGCTATGAGTTCCCGCTGACGCTTGCCGCTATCTGTCTGGCGGTGATCTGCTACGGAGCGGGTCCTTTCGCACTTGAGATCTTGCGGCGCGGTGGAGCAACAAAGCGTTGACCCGGGCCGCTCCCCACTCTGTCATCCGACGAATGGGGAGCGCTCGGTTTCGCTAATCCCTAAATTAGCAGTGGGTTAATATC
>JAFAPG010000544.1 GCA_019247235.1 Acidobacteriota bacterium | reverse complement strand
TGAGGTGAGGGGAAGTTCACTGGTCGAAAAAACTTGCCACGCTCATTGCGCCAAAGCGTGAGACCTGGCTCGCGATCGTGGGTAAAGGCAAGATCCATCCAACCGTCGTGATCAAAGTCAAGAACAGCGATTCCTATCGCCCGCGTGGGGCTGGCGTCGCGCCAAACCTCAGCGCTCTTAAAAGCTCCTTCACGTGGATTCTCAAAGATGGCAGCACCTTTCGGACCTCCGGTCGAAACAATATCCACGGCCCGATCATTGTTATAGTCCGTACCTAGGGCGGCGATGCTTCCGCCAACCCCTTCAAGACCAAGATCGCTTGCCCGCGTGAAGGTCCCATTGCCGTTATTTCGCCACATCTGATTTCCGCCAGCGCGCGTTTGCTCAGACCAGAGATCGTTGGGCGCATGCGAAGTATTCAGCGGAACGGATTCGGTAACGTAGAGATCCAGATCGCCATCATGGTCAAAATCGACAAACGTTACCCCGACCTGCGCCTTCTGGTCACGGGGGACTTGGGAGGCGACGCTTGCCGGGGGATTCGACCTCTGATCGAGTCCGGCCTCTTGGCTTACCTCCTTAAAAGTTCCGTCTTTTTGGTTATGCAAAAGCAGGATGCGGTTTCCCACGCTCAGCGCCAGATCGGTAAATCCATCATTGTCATAGTCCCCGGCCGTGCAACTGCTGGCATCGACGGTTACATCGAGTCCGGCTCTCAGAGTGACATTTTCGAATCGGCCACCGCCGAGGTTGTGGTAAAGAGCAATTCCTCCTTGCCGGCGGCTGCGCGCGAGAAAAATGTCGATTCTGCCATCTCCGTCGTAATCCAAGAAACAGGCGCCCGGACTCAGAACGGAATCATCGCCCAGCGGCCGACCGTCCGACGAGATCGCGGGCAAGCTCGATTTTGCGGCCATTCCTGCTTCTCGAGTCTGATCGAGAAACCTCACCGCTATCGGGCGAGGAACTTTGCCGGGTGAGCCCTCGGCTTCTTCGGCCAGCGAATACTTACCCTGCTCGCCGTAGGCCAGGCTCATCGCCGAACCCAGCTTATTCTGCGTGATGTACTGGAAGCGCGCCAGGTGTTCGCGGGCCCGCGTGCTGTCGCCGGACTGTTGATAGGCGCGGGAAAGTCCGAACTGCGCTGACGCATGCAGGGGGTTCAATTTTAGGGCGTGCCCAAATGCCTCGATCGCCTCAGAAAACCGCTTTAACTGAGAATAAACGGTGCCAAGAAAATACCAACTATCGGCGTCGCTATCATCGATCTCGATGACCCGATGGAAGTCTTCGACCGCCGCGTCGGGATTACTACTGTTCTTCTCCAGCATGCCGAGCGCGTACCAAACGTGCGGGTCCTTAGGATTTTGCTTAGCGGCTTCGTGCAAGACCTTTTTTGCCGCCTCGACACGCCCTAAACTGGAGAGCGCGATACCTTGATTGAGTTGTGCGAGGGAGAGGGTTGTGTCCTCGGTGGCCGCGTCCTCAAAGCTCTTGAGCGCCTTCTCAAATAACTGCTGATTCATATAAGCGCAGCCCAGGTTGTTCAGGCGAGCGGCTTCGGAAGCCTTGGACGAGCTATTCTCTGGCGCCGCAGAGATCAAGAAAGGCGCAACCACAGCCAGGACACCTGCACAAGTAAGGAATTTCGATTTCATTGTTAGAGATTTAATCATAGAAACCTCGGGCACGAACAAAGCGCTATGGCCGGGCGCCGAAGATGGGCGACGCGTCAGCCCCAAGTCCGACAGCTACTATTGCATGAGCTATTCTTGCGAAGACCCTCTCGTCTGGCGAGGGCTGGAGGACAAACTGGCCACCTTGCGAGGAATGTTTTTTTGCGCCGGAGTACCGTAGCTACGACTCGACAGGAGTCCCTTTCCCTCTTGAACGACGATGAGCTGGCCGGCAGCGACATGGGACAGCTTGTCGAATTGCCCGCTGGGCCAATGGACCTCGACCTCATCGGCTTGGGTCTGACTTCCCAAGCCAAAAGTCGCGACGAGTTCGCTTTGCGAGAGATAACTCGATCCGCTACGCAGCATCTTCGATTGGCGGTCAACGCCGGCAACAACGGTAATCACCGCCCCAATGCCGTCGCGATTCGATTTCGTGCCCACCAACCGGATGCGAAGGCTGCGGTTGCTGCCCCCGTGGTTACGAAATAGGTAAGCAGAGCCCCCGTTGGTGGTCATCAGCACGTCGAGCGCGCCGTCATTGTCAATGTCAGCATAAGCGGCCCCGCGACCCACCTTGGGGGCGGCGAAAGTTGCTCCGAGAGATTGCGTTACTTCGGTGAATTTACCGTGGCCGAGATTGTGAAAAACATGCGGCGGTTCGGCGTAGCTCACTCTCTTTTGTACGCGCTCGATCTGATCCTCAATATGGCCGTCCACTACGAGGATGTCGGGCCAGCCATCGTTGTCGTAATCAAAGAAGAAGCAGCCAAATCCCAAAGTGACCAGCGTGGCACGTCCTACTTCGGAGCTCGGGGCTTCGTCGACAAAAAGCCCATTCCCTTCGTTGTGGTAAAGAGAAAGCATCTGATTGGCGAAGTTCGTGATCATCAGGCTGGGGCGTCCGGAACGATCATAGTCGGCGGCATCGACCCCCATGCCAGCTCGAGCTACGCCGTCTTCACTGAAGGCGATGCCTGCCGGCACGGCTTTCTCCTCAAAGGTGCCGTCCTGCTTATTGAGATAGAGTTTGTTCGGTTGGGTGTCGTTGGCCAGCACGATGTCCGGCCAACCATCGCCGTTGTAGTCCAGAATGGCGACCCCCAGGCTCTTAGAGGTATTGTCGAAAACGTGAGCCTTCTCGGTGGCGTCCTCGAAATGTCCATTCCCAAGATTGTGCCAGAGCCGGGCAGATGCCCCCTTGTATGATTCCGGCGTGCAATAGGATTTGTGACTGCCATCGAGCGTACAAAACAAGTCTCCGGCGATCGACCACTGCACATAATTTGCCACCACCAAGTCGAGCTTGCCATCGCGATCATAGTCAACCCATGCGGCGCTGGTCGAGAACTCGTTCCGACCCCACATTCCCGCTGATTTGGTTACATCCGTAAACGTACCTTTGCCGCTGTTATGAAACAGATGACTCTGGCCTAGGGCTGTCACGAACAAGTCATCGTAGCCATCATTATCGTAGTCGCCTACGGCCACACCTAAGCCGAACATGGAGACGGCTAATCCAGACCGGTTGGTCACATCGCTGAAGGTGCCATCGTGGTTGTTGTGATAGAGCTTCAGGGTGGTCGCGGGACCGGGATGGCCGGGCCAATTTTGTCCATTGATCAAGACCACATCCGGCCAACCGTCGTTGTCGTAATCAATAAAGGCACAACCCGGACCCATGGTTTCTGGAAGGTATTTTTTCCCGAAGGCCCCATTATTGTGCACAAAGTGGATGCCGGCTTGCGCCGTAATGTCGCGAAATTGGAGCTGCGCGTGAGCAGACAAAGAGAGTAAAAACAACAATGGAGCTAGGATCGATCTCATTATCGCCCTGTCCCCAACGAGGCTCGGCTCACCGCTTTCCACTGAACTTTCCGAGCCGCGGCTTTCTGAGCTAGAAGCGGCAGCGGCACGGAAACATGCTCGTGAATTGCCTGTCGCTCATTATTATCTTCGGGGTGCTCTTGGCGATAGGGGCCGGTGATGGTCTGCGAAGCTTCGTCAGCCTTGAAACGCAGATAGCGGATTTCATGCTCGTGGGCCTGCTTCTCATCTCCTTCGCCTTTGTAACACAGCATCAAGTTGTAATGGGCCTGCAGGTCTTCAGGATCGACGGCCAGAACGGAATTAAAGATGGTAATCGCCTCTCGGTAGTTGCGCTGCAAAAACAAAATGCGCCCATAGTCATTCAAAACCACTCGATCGCGCGGATACTGGATGAGCACCTTGCGCAATTCAGCCGCCGCCAACTCATAGTTTCCGTCACTGCGTAGAACACGAGCATAAAGATAGTGGGCACGGGCAAGGTCCGGCTGGAGGGCAATAGCTCTTTCGAGAACCCCACGGGCGCGATCCATGTCGCCCTCCTGCACGGCGGAGCGCGCGATATTGACCCAGCCATCGGGATTATTGGGATCGATTTCGGTCACCTTTTGAAAGGCCGCCTCCGCCCCTTTGAGA
>JAFAPG010000537.1 GCA_019247235.1 Acidobacteriota bacterium | reverse complement strand
AGGCGACCGGTCGTGCCATTCGAGAAGCGCTCAGCCAGCTGCCAGGGGCGAGAATTGCTGCGGTCGGTCTAGCCGGTCAGATGCATGGCGCCGTTCTGCTCGATAGCAGCAATGAGGTCCTCAGGCCAGCCTTGATCTGGTGTGATCAGCGCACTCAAGCACAATGCGACTGGCTCAACGCCCAGGTGGGGGAGCGTCGAATTATCGCATTGACGTTAAATCCCGCGCTCACCAACTTCACCCTTACCAAACTGCTTTGGGTGCGTGATCAAGAGCCTGAGATCTGGAAGCGCTTTCGTCGCGTGTTGTTGCCGAAAGATTATGTGCGTCTGCGCCTGACCGGAGAACATGCCATGGATATGGCGGAGGCTTCGGGAACACTGATGTTGGACGTGGCCCACCGCCGCTGGTCGGAAGAAATGTTGGCCGCTACTGGGATTCCGCCGAGCAGTCTGCCGCGGCTCTACGAATCTCCTGAGGTCTGCGCCCGGGTTGATGCAGACGGCGCAGCTCACACCGGCCTCGAGCACGGAACTCCCGTAGTAGCCGGCGCCGGAGATCAGGCCGGCGGTGCTGTCGGCATGGGCATTGTACGCGCTGGGGCGGTCAGTGCGACCATCGGAACATCGGGCGTGGTTTTCGCCGCAACCGATACCCCGGCGATGGATGTACATGGGCGCGTACACACGTTCTGTCATGCGGTTCCGGGGCGTTGGCATGTGATGGGCGTGACCCAAGCCGCGGGCTTATCCTTTCGCTGGTTGCGCGATCTGCTAAACAATTCCAGCGGTCTCACTTATGACCAGCTCACGGGCGAAGCAGCGAAGATACCACCCGGGTCCGATGGTGTGCTGTGGGCGCCCTACTTAATGGGCGAACGCACCCCACATCTGGATCCGAACGCTCGCGCAACCTTGACCGGGCTTGCCGCAAATCACACTCGCGCTCACGTGGTGCGAGCCGTCCTTGAGGGAGTGGCCTTCAGCCTAAAAGACACATTCTCATTGTTTGACGAGATGCGTGTTCCAGTCCGAAACGTTCGCTTAGGTGGGGGAGGAGCGCGTTCGCTCCTGTGGAGGCAAATTCAAGCCGATGTCTACGGATATCCCATCGAGGTGCTTGTCGCTGAAGAAGGAGCCGCCTACGGAGCCGCGCTCTTGGCCGGGGTGGGAGGCAAGTTTTGGAATTCGGTTGAAGAGGCCTGCGACGCGGTGGTGAAAGTACGGGAAAGCCTCAAGCCCGAAGCCGCGGCGATCGAGAGCATGTCCAAGCAGTACGAGAAATATCGGCGAATCTATCCCGCCCTCAAGCCATTGTTCCATGGCAATTGAGGCGACAGGTGGCCGCGCGCCTTCGAGGTCTCGGAGGGAAATGGAGATCACCTGGTATTGTTAAGGAATGCTCGAAATCTCCTGCCGAGGATTGCTGTTCGATCTTGACGGAGTGCTGGTAGATTCCACGCCTGCAGTAGCGCGAGTTTGGACAAAATGGGCGATTGCTCATGGCTTTGATCCGGACGAGACGGTCCGGCTGGCACATGGCAGGCCAAGTATTGCGACCATCCGCGATCTTTTACCTGGCGCCAATTATGAGGAGGAAAACGCGGTCGTTTTAAGGGGTGAGATCGAGGATACGGACGGGGTTATTGCTCTTCCTGGCGCGCGCGAACTTCTGAATTCCCTGCCGCCCGCACGTTGGGCGGTGGTAACCTCCTGCTCGCGCTCGCTAGCCGAGGTGCGCCTGAAGACCGCCGGGCTTCCTTATCCCCAGCAAGTCGTCACCTCGGAAGATGTTGCTCGGGGCAAGCCCGATGCTGAACCCTACCAAAAAGGCGCCCGGCTGTTAGGTGCTTCCCCGTCCGACTGTGTGGTTTTTGAGGATGCCCCAGCCGGCATTCAGGCCGGAAAAGCCGCTGGTTGTACCGTTATTGCCCTGCGAACCACGGTCTGTGATCGCGAGCTCGAACAGGCTGGTGCCGACTGGATCCTTCCCGGGTACGACTCTCTGGTGGCCCTTACATCGAACCACGCGGATGACGCCATCCGATTGCAATTACGGGACTAAGCCACTCGTGGACGACAAGTTTCAGGTGTAAAAAGATTGTCAAGCATCCACGTCCATCTGCGATTTCCGACACGGAAGTAGTAATCTGAACAACAGTTCTCGGTCCTTGCTGGACAGAATCGATTTGCTGGCAGGCAGACGAGGGGAGGCAATATGTTGCGTACAGCCGGGAGTGTGACCCCGCCGGGGTTTCAGAGTGGCCCGCAGAAAATTCCGCACCGAACAGGCACAACTTCGATGGACAGAATACTGGTCGTAGAGGATGATCCTGCAGTCCAGCGTGCTCTGAGGAGACTCTTTGAAGCTGAGGGTTACAGCGTTCAGACTGCAGCCGACGGGAATAACGCGGT
>JAFAPG010000530.1 GCA_019247235.1 Acidobacteriota bacterium | reverse complement strand
CAAGATGGCCTGGATGGCTGGGAGCCATTTGGTTCGGTAAGCCTGACCAACACCATATCGCCGATTGCCGATCCGGCTGGAAACACCCACAGTCTTTTGACCTCGGGCCGAACGGCTGGCTTTATGGGGCCGAGCCTCAACTTGCTAAGCGTGAACGGGGTAGTCGCAGACGCCACCTATAAAGTCACAGCGTATGTAATGCTTGCGGCTGCGGACAGCAGCAACCCGACGGTAACAATCTCCACCAAACGCACAGATTGCTCGGACAGCTCCGGAATCTTCAGCAATCTTGTGACATCAGCGGCTCTTTCGAGTACGGCCTGGACCAAAGTACAGGGCACCCTAAGCTTCAGCAACCTGCCTGGACCGCCAAGCACTTTAACCCTGTACTTCCAATCGAGTAGCGCGACCGATTCGTTCTACATCAGTGATGTGGTGATCGGCGAGATAGCTCCGCCGCCGTTGCCCGCTGATCAGCAGGACAATACCGGCATTAGCTCGACGTTCGAGGATGGTGGTCTGGACGGCTGGACCTCCCGTTCCGGGCAATCGACGTTAACCAATACCACTGCTGAGGCGCACTCAGGCTCGCACAGCCTTTTGGTGACCGGCCGCACAGCTAACTTTGATGGGCCAGAGATCAGTGTCAGCAACAAGATGTACAACGGATCGCAGTATTCGATCAGCGTGTGGGTAAAGTTGCTTCCCACCGACGGCTCTACCCATATCATTAACATGAGTCTGCAGACCACGCTGGCCGGCACTACCAGTTTTCCGGGCGTGACTGGCTTCCCCGGGGTGCAGGTGCCCGCTGATGGCAACTGGCACCAGATCAGTGTGCCTCGTTTCAATATGGCCAACAGCTACGATCCGGGTTCTGCATTTCTTTATTTGCAGACCTTCCCAGCTTCGGGCAACGACCTGGTGTCGTTCTACATTGACGACTTCCAGCTCACCTACATCGCTCCGCCAACCATTCAGACCGACATTCCCTCGATTTTCAGACGGCTGGAAAATTTCTTCCCTGTAGGTGCTGAAGTCGATACCACCGATCTTTCCGGGCCACATGCCCAGCTTCTCACGAAGCATTTCAACAGCATCGTGTCTGGAAATGACATGAAATGGAGTTCGGTCGAATCCAGCAAAGGCAGCTATAACTTCACCAACGCTGACCGTGAAGTCGGATTGGCGGTATGTCACGACATGAAGATACGCGGCCATAACCTGGTGTGGGCGACGGGGGCACAGACTCCATCCTATGCTTTTGGAGACGGCACAGACTCAGCGGCGAATCAGGCCACGGTCACTGCCAACATTCAGGAACACATCCAGGGCGAGGTGACGCACTTTGGCGACAAGGTGTACGTCTGGGATGTGGTGAACGAACCGATCGATCCCAACCAGCCGGATTGTCTTGCCCACGGTCCCTTCTACAAAGTGTTAGGCAAGAGTTACATTGATATAGCTCTTGAAGCCGCCCGGCAATATGCTCCCGCTGGGACCAAGCTCTTCATCAATGATTTCAGCACTACCGATCCCAACAAGCTGGCCTGCCTGGTTAAAGTTGTCCAAGATTTGCAGAGCCGAGGCATTCCTATTGATGGGGTTGGACACGAAATGCATAACAACATCAACTTCCCCTCCGTCTCGGCCATGGAGACTGCCATCAAGACCGTGGCCGATCTGGGCGTCGACCAACAGGTTACGGAACTTGACGTCAGCGTCTACAAAGCCGGGGACAATACCTCGAACTACGGAGCCAACGGCGGTACAGTTCCTGCGTCGATCATTGCACAGCAGGGCTACCTCTACTGGCACTACTTCCAGCTATTCCGTAAGTTGCACGACGATTTGAGCGGCGTAACCTTCTGGGGAATTGCCGATGATGACACCTGGCTGGACAGCTTCCCCATAAATCGCCTCAACTTACCGCTTCCCTTTGATACCAATCTGCAGGCCAAGCCTGCCTATTGGGGAATCGTAAATCCACGCAAATTGCCCGGCTTCGGCCTGAATTTCCATATCGTTTCGAAAAGTGGCCCAGAAGATGCACGAGTCTGGACTATAACCGCCGACAATCCGGGTCCGGGGACGGCCTACACGGTTCAAATCAACGGGCTCACACTGAAAGAGCAGGACGGTCATTGCAACCCGGTGATCACATCGCCTACCTTCCCGATAATGCTTGGGGATATAAGCGAGGGAGCTTCGGCCAGCACATCGATCACGATTAACTTTAGCGGATGCCACGGCTCGGCGAGATTCTCGGTGGCTGTGCCCTGGAGTCAGGCAAACGGCGCCGACACCGGCCAACTGACGGCGCGACACCAGCTTCGCTAGCGGAGTCGCGAGGAACAGAAACTGCCTGCCTCACAGCGCGAGCGCACTACTCGCTGAAATGTGAGGCAGGTAGTTGATTCGAAACTACGCGGTCGGCGTCCCTGGTGCTCGCCTGGATGTCCGGTCGGTGTGCCGGGATTCGATGAGCTACGCGAACCGCACGTGCAGCGGCGAATCGCGGACGGCGGGAGTAAGCTGTAGAGCAGGATGGCGCGGCGGGGGAAGGCAATGCGCCCATGGAGTGCCTTCCTTATGGGTCAGATCACAACTACTCTGGTTGTTCTGGTCTTTTTCTGTTTCCTGGGTGCGGCCGAGGCGCAGCACGCGGGAGGAGGCCACGGGGGAACAGGACACGGAGCCGGAGGCCACTCCGGTCGAGGGCACGGTTCTATAGGACACTCTTCCGCGACAGGGCACGTCGGCTCTCTGCGGACGGGTGGCCGCTCTAAAGGCGCACATCCATTTCATTGGTTGCACTTGGGTTCTGGACATGGGGCGGCAAAGCCCGCGCTTCTCGGGGGAACCATCAAGCCTGGCAACCTGCCGATGTCGGTTCCAACGCGCCCTGTGAGCTCCACATTGCTGCTGGATGGGTTTCAAGCGGGAGCAGCTTTGGGCTCACGGGTTTGGGGCTCCACAGTATCGCGCCACCCCATCTTCAGGAACGGCTTGCTCGCGACTCCTGCTTTCGCAAATCGACCCAGGTTCTTTGTTCGCAGGCATCCCTGTTTTCGCTCGTCTGGTTGCTTCTTTAATGGATTCACCCAGGTGTGTTTTTTCGAACCTGGTTTTTCCCTATTGGTCTTTTCGGGTGGCTTTGGCTACTCTTCTTCCATTGCCGATGATTCCATCGAGAGTCCCGGCGATCCTAGCGTCGTTCCGGTCGAGCCCGCGACCGATACTTCCATGAATGAGGCAACCCAGCCATCACATAGCCAGCAGGACTCGCTGAGTAGAGAACCAGGAGCGGATGCACAAGAAGTACAAGGAAGCGAACGGTTGTTTGTGTTGGTCCTGAAGAATGGTGCCAAGCACCGCGTCATGGATTACTGGGTTCAGGACGGCTATCTTGAGTACGTGAGCAACGATGGCTCACGCAGCCACATTCCGATTGAAGCGCTTGACCTTGAAAAAACCGCGCTTGAGAACTCCCGCCGGGGACTTGTCTTCGTCGTCCGGTCGGCACCCTCAAATATGAGGTGAGCTTTGGTGAAGTGCTGTCGGGGAGGTTGTCGCTCTTTCGCGCCGGTCGGCATTCCATCCATCCACTTCCCGCCCCGCTTTCAGTACGAGAGACGAGCCTTACGAACGACGAGCGAGCTCCTAAACCTGGGCCGGAAGCTTAGCCCTATCGTCGCGTGCGAGCTGTCGAGTGTATTGACTCCTCAACTAGGACGCTACTTTCACAGGCTCTCGCCCCTTCGCAACCGCGATCTTTTCCTTCAAACGAGCATACGTGTCTTCGGTCAAAATCATTCGGGATACGAGCTCCAGCTTATTGCGGTAGGGACGATTTTCGATCAGTCGCTCAAGCGACTGCTGGTCAAGACCCAGTTCTTTCAACTGGACAGAATCCGCTTCATTAATGTCTGTGAGATGCTGGGAAAGTAGGTCCTCGGGCGAGAGATCCTGATACTGGAGATCTCCGCTGCCGAGGTGAACCTGCTTCTTGCGCGTTGTCTGTGGCCATTTCCGTAAGAGCAGATACATACCCGCCCCCGACCGGCACGCCAACCAGAAGTAGAACTGCTGACCGTTTCATTGTTCACCTCAGTTCAGGCACACTTGGATGTGGCTCCTCGCCATGCGGATGTTTAATGCGCCTTGTAAGAAGGTGATCCGCGATTGGGGACCACTCAGATCGCCCAAGTGGCGCCCGAGGCGGGGCTCAATCTCACCGATGGTCGAGTTACCCTTCAAAATCTCAAGAATTTGTCGCTCCTGCCCGAGCGGATCGTGGCTGGAGGTGCCACCGCCTTGAGCGCGACTGGGGCAGCTACTAGCTATGCTGGTGTTAATTGGGAGCCATTTCTTATCCGGTAAGCGAACGTAAGAAGATTTGGGGTCTTGCCTTAGGCGCGAGACCTGGCAGTGGCTGAAACTTGTCCTTCGACAGACGCTTTCAAGCGCGGAAGTAGGACGGTTGTAGGAATAGTTTCGGGGGTGGGAACGACAATGTTGGTTCGATCGCAGCTCTCGAACATTGGAGCCGTCGAATGGGTTTGTGCTCTATTCTGTGGATCCGGCATGGGGGTAGGCTCCCTGCTCATGACATACGTTTCGGTTCGACCGCCGCTACGTGGTGGATCCCATGTAGGCAGTGCGGCATGTCTGAAGGTTGAGCCCTACTTGGAGCGGGATACCAAGGGAGAGCGGGTTACCGGTGTTGTGCTCTCGGTGGGGCGACCCGGAAGCTACCATCGACCGCGATCGGTACCGTCGTTGAAGGCTCAGATTTCGACCATGACCTCGACAGATTCACGTTGCCCATCCTCGGGTCGAGTGAATGGATCTTGCGAGAGAATCTCGTCGATTCGATGTGATAATGCTTGTGCCAGTTCCCGCACGTACGGCTCGCGTAAGAGGAGCCGGTGCCTCGCTGTCGGCAAAATGTGGGTCTTTACGGAAGCAGTGGTTCTCGATCCCCATCCCATCAACGGATCAGGTTTATAGTAATAGGGCTGCTTGCGGACCTTAAAGATCGTGATCCCGCCCTCGATTTTGGGTGGCACGAAATCGTCGCCTGGAAAGTACGTCTGAGTCCAGTCATTGGCTACCGGGTTGTCTACGATCCTTTTGGTACGTGCTCGGTTTGAGAGTGCGGCGCGCAGCAGTCCAAGCTTTGCCGGAACCGGTTTCCTCCAGAAATCTTTGAACCGCAACCAATAGTAGTCAATGAGCCACAATTTGCGGTTTTGGGTGTTTTCGAGGACCCAGGTATCCATGATGGCCAAAAGATCGACGGCTTGTCCTTGGGCTTCGAGCAGTCGTGCCATTTCAAATGCAATGCGCGCGCCTTCGCACATGCCGCCCAAATAATAAGGACCTTCGGGCTGGACCGTCCGCATAGCACGAACGTAGTTAGAGGCGACTTCCTCGTACTCGGCAGTCGTGTAGGGACGCCGACCCGCATGTGGACCCGGTCCAGGTGCTTGCAATACGTAAAAGGGTTGCTCGGGGCCGAGGTGCTTCGACAGCGTCAAATAACCCAATGCATTCACGCCCGGCAGGACGGCGGCAAAAAATGGGGTGCGCGTTCCGTGTCTTTGAATCTCGCGCAGAATTAATGGATCAGCCGCGGTCGGTACGGGCTCCTTTTCTTTGAGCAGCTGGGCAAGATATTCAACCGTTGCGCATTGGAACAGTGCAGATAACGGTATCTCTTTGCCTGTTTCCTTGCGAATTTCTGCCATCATGTGGACAGCCATCAAGGAGTGGCCGCCTACCTCAAAAAAGTTGTCGGTAACACCTATGCTGTGCTTCTTTAAGACCTGCTGCCAGACCTTGAGAATAGTAGCCTCGATCGGGGTGCGGGGCGCGACAATCGGGCGCTCGTTTTCGACAACACTAGGTTCCGGCAGTGCCTTTCGATCGATTTTGCCATTGGCATTGAGGGGCAGCCGCGGCAGCAACATAATTGCTTGTGGAAGCATGTAGTCGGGGAGGCTTTGTTTCAACGCTGCGCGCAATTGCTCGCTGGTGAAAGCCTGGTCAGAGGCGCTAACTACATACGCTACCAGCTGTTTATCCCCGCGCTCATCGTCCTTGGCCAAGACAATCGCCTGCTTCACTCCAGGAAGGCGGGTAATAGCCGATTCGATTTCTCCAAGTTCGATACGAAAACCTCGCACCTTCACTTGATCATCAGCTCGCCCGAGGAATTCGACTAAGCCGCCCTCGAGGTACCTGGCTAGGTCGCCAGTTCGGTACATCTTGCTTTCGGGATCTCGAGAAAAAGGATTGGCGAGGAATCGCTCCGCGGTCTTCTCGGCTTGACCGAGGTAACCGGCGGTCACTCCTGCGCCGGCGATGTACAACTCGCCGGACACCCCCAACGGTACTGGCTGAAGATTTTGATCAAGAATGTAGAGCTGAGTGTTCTGAATTGGACGTCCCAGGGGAATACTGGTGCGCTTTTCCTGCCGCCAATCATATTCGTGCTTTAGCAGCAAAGTTAGGGAGCCAATGGTGGTCTCGGTCGGACCATAATGATTCAAGATCTCGCAACCGCCGCCAAGCGACTCGATTCTCTCGACCAGCTTCGGCGTCAGAGCTTCTCCCCCAAAAATCAAATATCTGCGGGGAAGTAATTCGCGTCCATTGCCCACATCGAGTAATGCCTGAAAATGGGAAGGAACGATCTTGAGCACATCCACCGGATATCTGGCCAGGTAATGAGCAAACTGCTGTGGGTCGGTTGCCATTTCATAGGGCACGACATGGAGGCAACCGCCGGAGGTGAGCGAGGGGAAGATTGCGGTGTTGCCTAGATCTGCCGACAGGGTGGAGACCGTGGCAAAGTGCAGGCCTTCGAGGCAATTTTCCAAACGTAATCGTTTGCAGATAAAATCCGCATAATTGACGAGATTACGATGGCGGACGGCCACCCCCTTGGGTACTCCCGTCGAGCCTGACGTATAGATTACGTACGCCAGATTCTCCGGATGGCCGAGAAGCGGAGGATTTGATACAGGCTGGCGGCCCCACAGTTCCTGATCTCGGTCTAATACCAGTATGCGACTAGAAAACTCGGGCAGCTGGCCGGATAATTTCGATTCCGTGATCAAGGTCGCGACACCCTCTAACTGCTGCGCCAAACGGGCCGGCGGGTTATCGGGGTTGAGTGCAACGTAGGCTCCTCCGGCTTTAAGCGTGGCTAGCAGGGCTACTACCATCCCCAGGGAACGTTCAAGACACAAGCCGACAATGCGATCTGGCCCGATGCCCTGCTCACGCAAATAGTGCGCCAGCTGATTTGCGCGCTGGTTCAGTTCTTCGTACGTTAGGGCCTGTTCACCACAGCGTAGAGCCAGACGGTTGGGGGTCCGAGCCGCCCATTCTTCAAAGAGTTGATGGAGACAGTAGTTGCTGGGATAGGCCGCACTCGTCTGGTTCCACTCTATAAGCAGCTGTTTGCGTTCGTTATCTCGAAGGAGCGGGAGAAGGGCGACGCGGTCTTCAGGATTGCGAATCGCGGCCTCGAGTAGGTTTTGAAAATAGCCGGCAATACGTTCGACCCATTGAATGTCGATGTGCGACGGGTCATAGTGAAACTCTACCTCAAAGGCGGAGTCTTGGCGCGTGATGCTCAATTCGAGCTTCAGCCCGCTCGTAGCCTGCCGTCGCTCGAGGCGAAAGTTCACCGTCCGAGAGACGTAGTTCTTGCCCTGCTCGCGATACGAGAAGCCCACCTGTCGACGGTCGAGGCCGATGACCTCTGGCGGACAATATTCTTGGACAGCCAAGGCCTTCTCTAGATCTTGGCTGACCTGACGGACCACGTCGCTGAACTGAAAATCAGCTTCGATTCCGACCGGGAGTGGCACCATGCGACCCAAGCAACCGACGGCGTTCTCGAGTTCTTCATATCCGCGAGTGTCGGCAAAGTAGCCTATCGATAAGGCATTCTGTCCGCTCAGTCGGGTGAGCAGGGAAGCCCAGGCGGCAAAAAGGAAAGCGGGTTGGTCAGAACGACCCAGCAGCGCGGCAGTCACCGTGTCCCCAAGGCAAGTTCGATGAACCCGGTCGTTCAAGTGATCGGCTTCGCGATTCAGTTCTCCGGGTAGGGCCGGAGCCGGAAGCTCGGCGGCTTGCTGCTTGGTCCAGTACTTGCGCGCCTCTTGCGCCTCCGCCTCAGCCGACTCCAATAAGTCCGCTTGCCATTGCGCAAACTGGACATAGCGGAAGGCTTCAGGAAGATCCTGCTCGTTGTCGTAAAGCGCCGCTAGCTCGCGCGCGAGCACTTCAAACGAGGCTGCGTCGGCACACAAGGAAGGAACGCTGAGGATTAGGGAAAAGTGTTCTCGGTCGATCTTGATGAGAACA
>JAFAPG010000701.1 GCA_019247235.1 Acidobacteriota bacterium | reverse complement strand
TGCATCGGCATCAAGTCTTTAGATTCGCCAAAGGTCAGGTCGGATAAAGATCACGCAATGCCGTCTCGACCTTGCAAAGGACCGAGTCCTTGCTCAGCTCGCTGTTGTCGCAGAACTCCGTGACTTCCTCGCAGGAATAAGTACGTGGTGGTCGCCCGTCCCGGTGTTCAGACTCAGACGCAGTGCGTGCCGCTCGATTAGTGCAGTTCGCGCTCCATCCGCTAGTGGCGCAAATCACGGATTCGCTATGCCCGGCTTGAGTAAACAGGGAGCGGTTTTTACAACCCCAACCTGGTGTGCCGACTTCATGATCAGGTGTCGCAATACGCTGATAAGGACGTGATCGTGGTGGGCTTGGATCAGGTGTACCCTGCCGCCGTGCATGAAAGTGCGGTCGCGGCGGGCTGTGACCGAGGCCCAGGCGCCATCAACAGGTATAGCTAAATGTTCACGCGATTGCCCCAGCAAGGAGTTCGATCATGCGAGAAGGCCCATGATGAGGGGGAGAATCACGATTGACGCCACTGTTAATCGTCCATTCACATGCGCGAGGGCTGCCCGGAGCTGCTTCCAGCTTCCCGTACCGCCTGCGTCGAGCTTTCGCGGAAGGCGCCGAGTGAAAAGCGCCGGCCCACATTCTCATATGTCCCTGAAAAACAAGTGGTTGCCGATTCTCGCACAGGGTGTTTTGCCATGTGCCCATTCAGGCGGGCGGATGTGCCGCTCATAGTAATGCGTTGCACCGTCCGTATTGTCCTCCAGGGTGCCGGCAAGCGCCTGGCCGGCTATCTCGAGCGCGATCTCGAACTGCGGATCCGAATCATCGACCCCCAGGAGCTTTGAACGATTAGGATCGTTGGCGTTCCAACAAGAGAACTGCAGGTTTCTTCGGCAACAATTTGTGAACGTTCCGTCGCCGAACAATGGATGGGATGTGGCGTGTGTGGTTTGGTAGCTCCTGGCTACTTGAACACGGTTGGAAATCACGGAAGCGACCGCGCGCATTTCCTCATCACCCGCACCTCGAGCCTCACCCCATAATGTACGGGCCAAAGTATCGACCTCTTTGTCCAGTTCGTTATCCACCTATTTCTCCTTTCTTTCAGTGAGTAATTCGGAGGTAACACGATTGTGACGGTACCGGTGAGTACTGCGGAAGGTTTCGGTAACTCAGGGTCGTTCAGGGTCGCCTTCTCTGGAAATGAGGGTTCCGTGTGAGGCGCTTGTAGTCTTCACGTCGCCTTCTACGGCTAAATGCGGCCGCACACAAAAGAACAAAGATCAAAAGTCCTATCCATTCATATCTCACCGGTAACGCCTCTTGGGAAAATTGATTGAGCGATTTGAGCTTGACAACGCTTCTACCCGTTCCGAGTATCATCTCCTTGCCCTCGCCAATGTTCCGCCAGGCTTAGCAGCCCCAGGGAAGTCGGCGGAGGCTCGTGAGCGACAAGACACATCTTGAGTGCACATGCTCGTTGCGCTCGGTAGCCGCTTCAGTCCTCCTTGCGAATATTCCGGTCCGGGCGCTCAGGCGTCGGGAACCCTGCGAGGTGCCTGGTTGGAACGTCGGCGTATTGAGAAGGTGGACGAGCGCTACCATACTGGCATCAGGCGACGGCCGAATCTGACCTGAAAACTTCCGTCCATGCCGGATCACTGGCGCTTTCAGCAGCCGCGCATGCAATGTCTCTTAACGCGGGATAATCAGCGTACCGGTCGAGATAACCATCCCGGAAAAGGCCTAGGATCGCGTCGCGCGTCTTCGCTTCTTCTGATCGATTAGGTGGAGTGGAAGACGGAGATGCCAAAACCCGGGCTAACCACTTGGCTTTGTCTCCGCCGCGATCTTGGGAAGCGTTGAAGATGATATCTCCTACATATCGGATGGCGATTTCAAGCTTGATGGAGTCTGCTCGATTCGTGAAAAGCGAGGGGAGCTGAGCCGTGACCATTTCGACGTTCGCCATTACTCACACCTCTGAACGTGGCCGATATTTTGTTGCTCTCCGATGCGCCCGCGTTCTATTTATCCTTCGACAAGGCAAGAGGAATGCCGTTAAATCTATTGAGAATCTTCAATAATAACGGCCTGTCGATGCTACCGGAAGATTGCTAACTGCTAAGCATCCTTAGCAATCAGAAAGATTCACGAATGCCCGTGGTGGGTTAGTAAAATTCGGTCCACCTCCCATTACCAAGGTATATGCAATAACGCGTTGATCTCGGCAATGACAGCTGGCCATCCTCGATAACAGCCCGGATGTGCAGACCTGACCAGGCGACATCCGGTTAAAGGAATCGATTCTCCCTCAGCAACATTTTTCCATCCCCAAAGTAAATTTTTTGCGCTATGGTCCGGCATACTCATGGACAGCATTCCATATAGCGCAGAGGAACATCTCCGGGCGGAGTTGGCGCGTCTACTGGCAGCTCTTGGTGATTACCTTGTGCAGCAACGTGTTCGCGGGCGAACAGCGGCGGCCGACGCGGTCGGCGGGAATGTGATTGAAGACGGTGAGGCGGAGGGACTTTTGGCTCAGCTCAGCGTTCAGCTCCAATATGCGTCGCCGGATCCTGTATATGGGAATGCGCTGACGGTGAAACAAACCCGAAGCGTACCTGGGGCGGCGGCTCAAAATAGCTGGCTGCCGTTGTACCATGCAATACAGGCATTCAACCTCAGCCAGCTGGAATACGACGCTTTGCTTCTGGCGCTCGCGGTTGAACTGGATTCTCGATTCGGCAGGCTGATCGCGTACCTCAATGATCATGCTGGCAAGACCCGCCCGACTCTTGGCCTTGCGCTCGCGATTCAAACAGACGGCGAACGCATGCCCCTTCATCCACCCGCCGCGGTATTCGAGCGGCCGCTCATCAGGGATGGCTTGCTGGAAGTTGAGGGGGAGGGGCCAGGGCCGGGGCTTGCTCTTCGACTGCAACCGGAAATCGTAAGGCGCTTAACAGGGATTTCGGCCCTCGCCGAAGGAAAAAACGTAGCGCGGCTTCATATGCCTGATCCCGGTCTGCTCGATCAACTGGTTCTCGATAAGCGCGTTCGCGACAAAGTACAGGCTTGGGGTGAGGCGATTCGCCGAGACCGAACGGGCCCACCGTTGATCCTACATGGCTTGGCTGGAAGCGGCCGCACCACGATGGCGCGGGCGGCGATCTCAGAAGCTCGCAGGTGTCTGGT
>JAFAPG010000257.1 GCA_019247235.1 Acidobacteriota bacterium | reverse complement strand
TGCCGACCTCAAGGCCAAAGCGAAACAGTGGTCTTCCGGTTGTCCTTAGCAATAAGCGCGATGCAACTTTCGCCCGCGCGTCGACGCGAATTATGGAGTATTGTGAACAGGGAATCTGGGAACGGCAACCGAGAACCACAAACCATCGTTGGTTGCGGTAAGCTCTTGTGCGCAGCTTTGAAACGGAGACCTAGTGACAGGTCGCTTTGTTTTGAAAATCGGCGATCATCTCGAGAATGCCGAGACGAAGAAATACTATACGGAAAGGAATTTTTCCGAGGTCGCGCACCGGTACGACTTCATCACTAGAGCGCTTTCTTTCGGACGCGACTCGGCCTGGAAGCGCGCTCTGATTGCATTGCTTCCCTCTTACGAGTCTCCTGTTTGCGTTGATCTCGCCTGCGGCACCGGCGACATCGCGTTTCTGCTGGCCGACAGGTACCCGCGTGGCCGGATCACCGGGGTGGACATCACCGAGCCGATGCTGGATATCGCTCGTGGCCGCAACGGTCATCCGAATGTCAGTTTTGCTAACCGGGATATGGGATCGCTTGACATCGCTTCCGGTTCGGTGGATATCGTCACCGGTGGCTACGCCCTGCGGAATGCTCCAGACCTCGGAACAGCTATTGACGAAATCAGCCGCGTTCTAAAAACCTCGGGCGTGGCGGCCTTTCTCGACTTTTCCAAACCGGACGGAAAGATCCCACAGAAGATCGAATACTGGGTTCTGAAGACATGGACTGGACTGTGGGGCACGCTTCTGCACCGCAATCATGAAGTTTATAGCTACATAGCAGAAAGCCTCGAACGCTTCCCCGACCGCGCTCGCTTGCGCAAGATTTTCGAGAGCAAAGGATTTTCCGTGATCGATTCCCGCCTATTTTTTGCGGGAGTAACAGAATTACTCATTGTCCAAAAACTGCGGCACGTATCCGAGCATAGTGCTGCAGCAGAACCCGCCTAGGATTGTTTCCTTTTAGGACGCTCCGCTGCCAGGGACGTACCTTACCTTTACCATTGCAGAAGTAGAAGCTCAGAACAAAAACCCGGTCCCATGGCGGCAAGCAGACCTATGGCACCTGGCTCCGGGCGGCGGTGCTTTATTACATCCTCGAGCACAACCAGCACGGAAGCCGAAGAAAGATTTCCTACCTTACGCAGGCAATCCCAGGAGGCATCCAGCTGTCCATTGTGCAACCCCAGTGCTGTAGCGCAGGCCTCAAGCACTTTGGGTCCGCCGGTGTGTAGAACCCAGCTTTGAAGGTCGCTGCGCCGGTATCCGTTGTCCGCGAGAAACGCGTCCACGTCCCGCCCTAGGTTTTGCCGAATCAGATCCGGAACCTCAGTCGACAGCACGATGCGGAAGCCTTTCTCGGAAATATTCCAGCCCATCATTTGTTCTGTGTCGGGATAAAAGACCGACCGGGTCGCGAGAATTTTAGGACCAGAAATCTCAGAGCCGGCGGACTCAAAATCCGCTCCTGTCACGATGACGGCGGCAGAGCCATCCGCGAAAAGGCCCGATGAAATCAGGTTCGCGACCGACAGATCTTCTCGCTGCAGAGTGAGCGAACAGAGTTCCACCGATACCAGGGCCGCCGCTTGTGACGGGTAGGCGCGAACGTAATCTGCGGCGCGCGCGATTCCCGCGGCGCCAGCCACGCATCCCAAGCCAAAAATCGGAGTGCGGCGAATGTAGGCCGGAAGTCCCATGCGGTTGATCAGCAGAGCGTCGATAGAGGGGCTTGCTATTCCGGTCACTGTCGTGAACAACAAAGCACCCAAATCCTGCGGATTCAGGCCGGCATTGTGCAGTGCGACGCAGAGCGCTTGCTCCCCTAATTCTTGTGCGACCTTAATCCATATATCATTGGCCTGCCCCCAGCTCTTGATGTCCAGGTACTGCTCGGTGGGGATGGCCAGGTAACGGCCATCCACGGTCACGTTGTGGTGTAGCCGTGCCAGCAATAAAGGATTCTTCAGTTGGTCTCCCCAATAGTCTTGGAGGCGTTCCAGCAGAAACTTCTGGGAGTAATAATGCTTCGGGAATGCACTGGCCGCGCTTGCGATCCTCATGGGTTCTAAGCCCCTGAGGATGATATCGTACATTGATCAGGTTTGATTGTCCTTATCTGTTTCTTGAGAAGAATCTTCAATGCCCCCCCCTCCCGTGGGTTTCTCGGCAGTAGAAACTTGTCTTCCTGAATGAGCATGAAACCCACCTCACCGGCAGTAACCCTGGCTCGACGAAGGACAAACACCGGCCTGGCTGACAATTTGCTCCTCTAGAGGCAGAATCCCGCTGGGTGTGATGGATGAAACGGTTGTGTTCTGGTTTGCACAATTACGCAAAGCAGTGTAAAAGCCTGTCACTCTAGAGCCCTCGCGGTGCGCGACCTCTAGACCCTAGTTGCTGATCGAAGTACGTTGGAAGAAGAACATTTCGAGGTTGCAAATGAAAACACTTTTGACTGCCATGTTGATCTTTGCGATTGCGGAAGGCCTATGGGCACAAAGCGATCACACGGAATGGAACAGCCTGAGTCAATTGGCTCCGGGGGAACAAATCCGGCTGATTGACCGGCACCACAACAAACATTCAGGCTCATTTTCATCGTTCACGAACGAGTCCATCGTTGTGCACGCGAGGATTGGCGATGACGTGATTGCACGAGATAACGTGCTACAGATCAGCCGTTCGAGACGATGGCGTCGTCTGCATACCGTTGTCGTAGCTGGAGGGTTGGGGGCCGGGGTCGGAGCGATTATCGGCTACGCGAGCAACTCGGGTTGCACGACGCGTCCCCAGGGAGGCTTCGGCAGCAATTGTGTTGGGTACGTTCTAAGCAAAGGACAAAGCGCCGGCCTAGGTGCAGCGCTGGGCTTTCTTGCAGGCGCGGCGGCAGGCGCAGTGGTCCCAGTCCGTCAAACGATATATCGTGCGGAGCGCTGAAGCCAAAGATTCTCGATTTCCTCACAATCGTCTGCAGCCAGCGGATGGGCCAGTACGAGAATTGCGCTTTTAGAGGCCAAGGGAGCCCCGCCCAGACAAGCAGGATTACGAATTGGATTCCGCAGTGGATTTTTGATGCCACCAACACTGAAACGGGGGTACTTTCATTTGCACAATCCGAAAGGGTGAGCACTCACTCCGGAGTGATGCGTGGGCGGCCCGGTTTTTGTGCCCAATCGTTATTCTTATGGCAAAGAGGCGATTCCTAAGCTGCGCTTGTTTGCTCAGCTTGTTTACTGTCGTATGCTCGTTCCGGGCGCGGGCACAGCTCACCCCGCCCGTGATTACGGGCATTTCTCCTTCGTCCGTCACCGCGGGTGGACTCACGTTCACGCTGACGGTCAATGGCAGCGGATTCTTGTCGAATTCGACGGTCCAGGTTAATGGCAGTAATCGTCCGACGGTATTTAAGAGCGCACTGCAGCTCACTGCAACGATATTTTCGTCAGATATCGCAACTCCGATGACGTTGTCTGTGACGGTTTTCACGGTGGGCATACGTGGAGGAACCTCGAATGCTGTGCCGTTGCCGGTCACGACTGGCCCGGCCCCGGTACTGACGAGCGTTTCTCCCGAGTTTGTCGCGCAAGGCGCGGTTAATGTGCGGATGACGCTTCAAGGCGCGAATTTTCGTCCCGGAGCAACCGTTGTAATCTCGCCGCCACTGGCCAAGGTAAGCGCCTCGAACGGGCACACCCGGGCCACGGATGTGTTGCTATTGAGCGCCTCAGTCTTGAATAGCGGAACTATGACTGCGGTCTTCAGCATGAGCCCTCGCGCCGTGCTGGGATTGCGCGCAATTGACGTGCTCAATCTAGATGGAACGAGCACAGCGGGTTCGGCCGGCGTCATTGCCTTCTTCCCCGGGAGCTCGCAACCGCTGCGGGTCGAGTCGTCGAATTCGCTGGGCGCGCCCTTATCGGTATTGAATATGGCGCTGCTGAATCCGCGCGACGGCACGGTCGTCGTGCAAGGCGCTGAGCTGAATGCGGACGCCATTCTGGCGGGGGCCGGGACAGGGGTGGTAATTGGGCAGTGGCTTTGGGATGGCAACGTCGTCGAGCAGTTTTCTGCTTCCATTGTTGGCGGCCAGAGCACAGCGATCCGCACCCGACAATCACTTCCGACATGGTTTCTCGGAATCCACACCCTGCAGCTGCGGATGGTGCAGCCGAATCAGATTGCGACCAAACCGATCCTGGTCGTGATTAATCCCGGTAGCTGGCAATCGCAGCAATTAATTTGGCCCGAGTACGGTTCTGCGTTTTCAAGCGAAGATCCGCCACGGCTGTTATGGGCGCCCGTGCCAGGTGCGATGAAATATCAGGTTGGCTTCTCTGATCAGCCGTATTTGTCGACCATTCGCACCTGGTACGGCGTGGTTGACAATTCCTGGGAGGTCCCACCTCCAGTGTGGCGCGAACTGCGCGCAGGCCAACTGTACTGGACTGTCCGCGTGATCGAAACGTCTGGAAGTCCACGGAAGCCACTGCCGATGCGCAGCATTTATCGCGCTCCGGCGGACGGATTATCTGCGCTGCAGCCAACACCCGCGCGAACTCCTGCAGGGAGCCCTCTGCTGGAGTGGAAGCCGGTGCTCCCGTTTGCTTTCTACTACGTCGTAGTTAGCAGCGATGAGGATGGAGAACATCCAGTTCGGCAATATCTGACCACGAACCCCAATGTCGACCTACGTGCGCTCGATCGGCAACTCGTTCCCGGCACGACCTACTACTGGCGGGTGAATGCTCTTACGCCCAATGGCAATCTGTTCATCTCTGGTCAGCCG
>JAFAPG010000252.1 GCA_019247235.1 Acidobacteriota bacterium | reverse complement strand
GGTTCTCTTGGCCTATTGGGGGAATGAGTGCGCAGGTTTTGCCGTTTTTTTTGGAACGTATTCTACGTTTCTCGGACAGCCGGGCCTTTATCTCGAAGATCTATATGTCAAGTCCCATCTGCGCCGTCAAGGCATTGGTTTAGCTCTGTTGAGAAAAGTAGCCACGCTCGCCACCGAACGCGGTTGTGCCCGTCTGGAATGGGGAGTACTCAACTGGAATGAGCCGGCGATTCGGTTCTATAAGAAATTGGGTGCCGTGGCCATGGATGAGTGGACAAAATATCGATTGAGCGAAGATGCTCTTTATGACCTCGGAGCTGCCCGGGAATGAGCTTTCGTCTGTGATTTGGAGCTTCTCACGACGCGAGCCCGGTTTTTCGAGCCATTCGGGGCGCGGATAGCGTCGGCCAGTGAGCGCCAGGAGAAGGCTTTACCGGCGAGGAGTGGCCAACCGCGGGCCGCCATTGCGCATACCAATTGCTCTTGACGGCGAGCTGTGGCTCGAGCCATCGTAGGTTCGATACCCACGTCCGCAAGCGCACGCGCGACTTCCCGCATCTCGGCGGCACGCCGCCAGCCGTGTTCTGCGACCCGACTAATCAAATAATCCGGGAGATGAGCCTGCCAGCCCATGCCCCTGTAACTGGCTGCCAGGGATTCGAGCACAGGCTCTTCAGCACCGTAACTCCGCGCCGCGAAAAGACACTCGACCGCCAGTGCTTCTAGGCCCTTCACGATAATGCTGCGGCACATTTTTACCGCCGAAGCGACCCCGATCTCGCCGCTCAAAGCTCTGGCATTCATTCCCACTCCGCGCAGGAGTTTGGCGGTCAAGACCGCATGTCGGCCGCCAAGCAGGATAGGTACTTGGAGCCTAGCGCCGGGAACCGCCGCCATCACCGCCGCTTCCACAAAACCCGCCCCGCTCGGCTCGATATAGCGCGCGGCCTGGCGTTTGGTTCTTGGTGATACTGAGTTGATATCCAAGAAGATTTGGCCGCGATGGAGCAACTTGCCAACCGGCTTGGCTACGTCCAAACATGAGTCAGAGGTCACGGCCGAAATGACCAGCTGCGCATCCAGCAAACAATCCGCTAACGTATCTGCGACCTGTACACGGCAGGTTCGAGCTTTGGCGAGCATTCTGGGGCGATGGTTTCCGGAAGCAAGCAAAATGTCAAACACACGGACGGCTAACCCTTGTTTAGAGAAGTCACCGGCAAAGATGCCGCCGACTTCGCCAAAGCCAACGATACCTACTTTCCGAATGGATAGCAGACTACGCATGCAGTGTGCGGTGAGCACTCGATTCTGATAGCACAGCCCTGCTCCCGTCCCATACACTTGCGGGGACAAGTACCTCACCACGAAATAGAGCGCGGGCCGTCCTTATTAGGCTCGAGCGAATCATCTTCCATGCATCGCCGGTTTGTTGCACTTCAATTTCGACAGAAAGTTCCCCGCCGGGATGCTCGATAGACAGTCGTTGTACTGCATCGTGCCTTGCCCGAACCATGCTCCAAGCTACCGAACCAGGCAGCACGCAGGCGGTGGCTACGGTAACCGCCCCCAAGACGCCAATCGCGGGGTGGCACTTGTGCGGGATGAAGGTTCGCGTCATCAAGTCTCCTCCATTCCGGGGCGGCGCGATCAAAGTCATTTTGGGAACCACCTTCGACCGCACATTGCCGAGGCCCATGCGTTCGCCCGCCAAGATGCGGACCTGTTCTAAGCGCGTTTTAAACTTCTCGTCGGCTTCAAGTTCGGCCGGCATCTCGTACCCGGACTTCTCAAAGTCCGAGGCCCGCACCACCACCACCGGCATGCCGTTATCGAGGAGTGTGGCCTCAATTCCATCGAGCTCGTCGATGGCATGATCAGTGGGCAATAATTGGCCACACGCCGAGCCAGCAGTATCGAGGAAGTCGATGCGGATGGCCGCCGAGCTGCCCGGAACTCCAGCAATCACGGCGTCTCCTTGGTAGCTGACAGAGCCGTCCGGAGTGGGAACATGGGCAAGGGCGACGTTTCCGCTGTTTACCATATAAATATGGACTGGCGTGACCGAAGCCCGGGGCGCGACCAGAGCGCGCTCGATGGCAAAAGGGCCAACCCCGGCCAACATGTTGCCGCAATTGGGAGTAACATCGACCACTGGCCGGTCCACTGCCACTTGCACGAACAAATACTCCACATCAATTCCTGGCCGGGAAGAGCGAGATACGATCGCCACCTTGCTGGTCAGCGGGTCGGCTCCGCCAATGCCATCGATTTGGCGAACATCAGGAGATCCCATCACCGCCAATAACACACGATCGCGCAAGAGGAGGTCGCTCGGAAGATCGCTGGCTAGAAAAAACGGCCCTTTCGAGGTACCGCCTCGCATCAGCGTACAGGGTATAGGAGTTTGCTGCGCCCGAACCATTGGCATGTCTCCTTTCACACGTACTTGAGGCCAAGTTCCGCCACTTTGGCGCGCAAGCCGTAGATATCGAGCCCCAGTTCTCCCCCGGCCAGCCGCTCTCGCGTGGCGTTCTCTTTCTCCACCCTGTGCTCCGCTGCCTTGGCTACTTCCCGAGCGGCGGCTCGCTTGACCACGACCACCCCATCGTCATCCGCAACGATTACATCGCCGGCTTCAACCAGAACGCCGGCGCAGAAGACACCCACATTGATCGATCCCAGAGTGTTTTTAACCGTTCCTTGCGAACTAATGGCGCGGCTCCAGACGGGAAACTTCATCTGCCGCAGACTACGCACGTCGCGGCAGCCGGCGTCGATTATCAGGCCCCTGACGCCGTGCGCCCGGAACGAGGTCGCCAGTAGCTCGCCGAAGTAGCCATCGCTACAAGGCGAGGTGGGAGCCACGACCACGATATTTCCCGGCCGGCAAACCTCGACCGCCACATGCATCATGAGGTTGTCTCCCGGAGGCAGCGAAACTGTGACCGCAGGGCCCGCCAGGGTTACGCCAGAAAAGATTGGGCGGAGGTAGGAGGCGAGCAAACCCGAACGGCCTTGCGCTTCGTGGACCGTAGTAACGCCACATTTCTCAAGCGCAGCCACTGCATCGGCCGCGGGCTGCTCCACCTGGCGGATTACCACGGGCTGGTTCATGCGAGCTCCTCCGTGACCTGCGGGAAAAGGCGCTGGTATGCTTCTCCATATTTAATAGT
>JAFAPG010000692.1 GCA_019247235.1 Acidobacteriota bacterium | reverse complement strand
ACCACCCGTAAAAAGGGCAGATATCGCTGTTCGGCACCAACGCTCAGCTTGATGTGCCCGTTCCGTTTCAGCTCTGATTCTAATACATCGACGTGGTAGCAGCTTAATTGCATCGGAATAGGTAGCCCGCCGTAGAAAGCTTTAAATCGGAGGAGATTCTGCACCAGGCTCCCGCAGCGTGCCTTGGCTTTGTAGCTCTGCTCGTTGCAATGGCGCAAATAGTCTAGCCGCTCCTTTAACAGCGGCGTATAGATGGTGCCCGAGTGCGTGGGAGGGGCCGCAATGATGGATCAGAACCCCCTCTTTCCAGAACGACAAGCCCCCTGTGAGGCTGAAGTTGGGCTGCCAGTCAGAATTTATCAATCGAACGACGTGATATTCGAACTCTACGATGGTGGTCAGCCGCAACGACCGACGACGATCCGATGGGAACGCCTTGAGTCGATCGAGGGCATGGACTCTGAACCGCCAGAATTGCGCCGAAGGCTGGAGGACAAGCGATGAACAATACAGAATCCCAAGCTGTACAAAAACGCGCGCAGCTGTTCCCGTTAGGGCAGATTGTGGCGACTCCGGGTTGCCCAGGCCAGCACGTTTCGACGCTGGCCGGGTCCGGCGTGATGACGCCGACAGCAGTGAACCGCGCACCTGTGGCGGAAACGTCTTCATACATGGCGTCGAACCAATCGCTCGCCACCTGCCCGAGTTTCAATGGTTCGCTTTCTTCGAAGTGAAAGTGCTTAGGTTTAGTCTTCTGCTCGATTGGCTTTGCCCTCAGTGCAGCAATTCGGGAAGCAACATCGTCGGAGCTTGCCGAGATTGGCTTCGACTCGGATTCAAGCGGCAGGAGTTCGTACTGCACTTGCTTTCGGTGTTTGGCGCGAACTTTGACGAAGGAATGGATCGTCCTGACAGCCACATCGAGTCCGACGCGTTCGTGAAGAATGCGCACGATATCGCGATACGTGCGACCCTTGCGTCGCAACTGGCGAATGAGTTCGCGGTGAGTTTCGAGTTTGGAGCGAGGCGGTTTCTGCGGGATTGTTTCCAGCAGGGAAAGAAGGGTGGGGTCCATGATTTTCAGGCTCCTTAGCACCCGGCCATCACAGTCCGTTAACAGTCCGATAACCCGTCTCCACAGTCCGATAAGGGCCCTAGAGCGCTATCCGTACCGTTTAATTTCAATCAGTTACGAACTCTAGGACGACTTTCACGGCGCAAACGAGGGTTCGAATCCCTCCGGGGACGCCATTCAATTCAGTAACTTCCATGCGATCTCGTAAGGTATTACTTGACAGCGCGCATTACCGATCTCCTTTATATTGCCTGACAATCACTTTGGCGCCGCCAAGAGCCTGCAAAACGGCGGCGGAGTCGGTAGCGGAACTGTCAATGTAGTGGTGCGCGCCGAGCTTCTTCGCGAGCTGCGCGGTGTCGCTGCCGCGAGAAATCGCCGCCAGCTCGAACCCCATATTCCGGGCGTATTGCACCGCCAGATGACCCAGGCCTCCGATACCGAGCACCGCGACAAGATCACCCGCCTTCGCTGGCGAGTTTCGCAGGGCGTTGAACGTGGTCAGTCCCGCGCAAAGCAACGGCGCAGCATCTGCCGACGACAAATCGTCAGGGATACGCACTAGCCCGGTGGCCTTCGCGATCATCACCTCGGCATATCCGCCATCGGAATGAATGCCCGTAAATTCCTGGTTACGGCAATTCACAAGATCCCCATTTCGACAGAACTCGCAATAACCGCAAGAGCCTCCGAGGAAGCCAACACCGACGCGTTGATCAACCGCCCAGCCCTGCACGCCCGAGCCAAGTGCGTCGATCCGCCCGACCACTTCATGCCCAGGGACGCGCGGCCAGCTTATTGGAAAGGAGCCTTCCACCGTGCCGGCATCTGAGTGGCAGACACCGGACGCCTCGACGTGAATGCGCACTTGACCAGGGCCAGGATCGACCAATGGCTTCATTACGGTTTCGAATTCTCCCGGTTTCGTGACCTGGATTGCTTTATACGTTGCACTCATTTCGCCTCCCTATCGCTTGCGCCGATGATCCTGCACCGACAATGACGATGTTCTCAATTTCTCCGTTTGCCACGATACTTCTCGTTTGAATTTCTTCTCGCAGCTACGTATGAATGCTGAATTTCTTCACTTGCCTCCGGTCGCCGGTACAGCCTCGCGCACCGGGATGCGCTTCAGCGCCGAAGCGCGATGATCCACGATCAGGCGAGAGCCCCTTTGGCCCGTCAGAAAGGTCCAAATCCACTGCAGGAAGACGCTCAGGCGGAGGCCCGATGTGGCCAGGAACTGGAGGTGGACGAAAGCCCAAACCATCCACGCGACCCATCCGCTCATTTCGATCTTCCAGCTTTGCAGTACGGCAAAACCCTTGCCCACCACGGCCATGGTGCCCTTGTCGAAGTAGCGAAACGGAGCCGGCTGCTTGCTCCCGGTTATGCGGCTGTGAATGAGTTTTCCCGCATAACGCCCTTGCTGCATGGCCACCTGCGCCACGCCGGGAAGGGGCTTGCCGTCTTGCTCTAATGCCGCGGTATCGCCGACCACAAAGATTTCGGGATGTCCGGGGACAGTCAGATCTTTTTGAATGCGTACCCTCCCGGCACGGTCCGTCTCCACGTTGAGCCACTTGCCCGCCGGAGAAGGCGCGACACCGGCGGTCCAGATCACGGTCTTGCTCGCAATGCGCTCACCTGCGACCACCACGCCGTCTGCGTCGATCTGATCCACGCCATGTCCAAGACGAACCTCGACGCCCAGATTCTCGAGTCGTTGCTTCGCAGCCTGAGAGAGGTGCTCTGAGAATGGCCCCAGAACTCGCGGCGCCATATCGAAAAGGACAATTCGAGCCGAGGCAGGGTCGATGCGACGAAAGTTCGACTTCAGCGTCGTCTTGACTAGCACCGCCAACGCCCCGGCCATCTCGACGCCCGTAGGACCTCCGCCTACTAGAACAAAGGTCAGCAAATCTCGATGACGGCTCGGGTCTTCTTCCGCCTCTGCGAGCTCGAAGGCCTGGAGGACCTTGTTGCGAGTTGCCTCAGCGTCCGCAAGGCTCTTCAGTCCTGGCGCGAACTCTTCAAATTCGTTCCGGCCGAAGTAACTGTGAGTGGCACCGGTGGCCAGGATCAGGTAATCGTAGGTTAGAGGTATGTCTTGCCTGTCGGCATCGCTTACGAAGACACATTTCTCGTCCTTGTCCACTCCCGTGACCTCGCCTTGGAGCACGGTCGTGTTCTTCTGGTTTTTTAGAATGCCCCGGATCGGAAAACCAATTTGACTGGGCGCGAGAACCGACGTCGCCACCTGGTAGAGCAGGGGTTGAAACAAGTGGTGATTAGTGCGATCGATCAGGATGATTTCCGCGGGCGCGTTCTTTAGTGCCTTGGTGGCGGCGAGCCCGCCAAAGCCGCCGCCGACTAAGATGATTCGAGGCTGAGCCATTTCCTCCTCAATTTCTTTCAATCTTTTTGTACAACGCACGAGAACAATGCAACCGGATCGCCATCCGGAAACCACCGAAAGGACACGGAAGTGAGCACCGAAATCGCGACGGGTGTTTAGCAACTGACGAAGGATGAGCAGAAGGCAATGTGTGTAACGTTGTATCGAGGTTAATGGCTTCCGCGCGCGCCCCCGAGAATAACCGGATTCTTCGGTAGCGCTTCAACATTGTTAACTACGCTGCGTCTCAGAACTCTCAGTTGTACTCGCTTGGGTTCATGTATTGGTTGTGGCCTTCCGATTGCTTCCCTTCTCTGGGAAGGGAGTCGAAGTTGTGATCAGCGCAATGATAGGCGGTTCACCAATTCTTGATTCTGAAGTCTCGCGGACAATCATTTCGTTAAGAGAGCGTTTTGAGGCCGTACGCCGCAATGAAGTCCGTCGGATGCGCGGTCGCCTGGGCAATCTCAGCTCTGACCAAGAGAATGTTGTAGAGTCGCTTACTCGTGGCATCATAGAAAAGGCGCTCCAGGCACCCGTGGAAATGTTGTTGACCGTTGCCGCAGCTGGTCAGCCAGCCTCTCTCCTCGAGACCGTGCGTAAGATTTTCAATCTGACAACGTAAGATCATTGTCCAAAGCGAGCTGTCCGCCAACTTCGGACGAAAACCGATGAGCGCGGTGTTGCGAAGGAATTTAACCGCCGAGCCGTGGAAATGATCCGCGCCGGACCTAGGAAGGCAGAAAATGCGAAGCGACGCTTCTTCTATCGACCGGGAATCGATAACTTCGACCTGGCGCTCTACAGAGTCACGAAGATTACTGAGAGCAAAACGCTGGAGTTCCGCTTCGAAACATTCAACACCTTCAATCAGGCGCAGTTCTATCCGAACGGCTCAATCGGCGGAAATATCAACAGCCGACTTTTTGGCACGTGCTGAGAGCAAGCGTCACCGCGCATTGGACAAGCGGCATTAAAGTTCAACCTCTAGCGAAAGGTGAATCATGGCCTGGCATCATTTCGTCGCGTATCTCTTAGTTGCTGTGCTTTTTGGGGCAATCATTGGCGCCGAACGGCAATGGCACCAACGAATCGCTGGGCTACGAACGAATGCCCTAGTGTCGGCAGGAGCCGCAATGTTTGTCAGTATTTCGCATCTCGTGCCGATGAATCCAACCTCCCTGCAGGTGGCTGCACAGGTCGTTTCAGGAATCGGTTTTCTAGGCGCCGGGGTGATTATGCGAGAAGGTCTCAGCATCCGCGGGCTGAACACCGCAGCGACTCTCTGGTGCTCTGCTGCAGTTGGCTCTCTTTGCGGACTTGGTTTCATTTGGGAGGGAGTAATCGGAGCGGTAGGGGTTCTTGGTGCCAATGTTCTGTTCCGTCCGCTCGCGCGCAAAATCGACCGTCAACCAAGTCGCGCTTCCGATGTAGAGACCAAGTATGTCCTAACGCTGGTTTGCCGAAGCGATGACGAAGCAAAAGTGCGCATTTTGTTGATGCACCTCTTGCACGCGTTACCGCTCACGTTACATGCGCTACATAGTGAGGACCTAAACACGACTGGGAAGGTCGAGGTACGAGCGACGTTGGTCAGCGCAGAACGCCTGAACGCGATGCTGGAAGAAATTGTCCAGCGACTGAGTGTTGAGTCTGGCATCTCAGCAGTGAGTTGGGAACTTGATGCGCAAGATACCGAGTGAATAAGCGACCGCTTGTTTTCAAAGCGGATTTTTCGTCAAGCGCCAAAAACGTGACACCGGACGTTAGCGGGAAGCGAATCAGTGTCCCGGAACGACCATACCAAAAAACCACGCCGTTTTACTTCTTTTCGGTAAAAAGAGTGCTCAGCCGTGAGACTGCTTCCGCTGCAC